>JAZUCR010000269.1:0-10682 GCA_045639225.1 Victivallales bacterium | reverse complement strand
GGATGGCGGCCTTGTAATCGGGAATGATCCTGCGGAAGGAGCTCTGATCGGGAAAATCCGGGGTCAGGGCGTCGAAAAGATCGCCGTACGGAGCGGTATTGGCCAGCCCCATTTCGAACCCGGCTTTGTTGAACATGGTCTGATCCATGTGGGCAGGCTCATATTTGAAACCGGGGATTTTGGACCGTATATATTGGTCCGGATATTGGCGGTAGATCGCGACCTTGAAAGCATTGACCATGCCGCTGCCCGGAGTGTTTTGTGAGATTATGGATTCTCTCCGGTCAATGTTGAAAGCGGGTTTGAGCAGGGCGATCGGCGTGTAAGGCGTGCCGCGGTCGGGATGGGCTTTGGTGAAGTTGAAAAACCGGATGTATTTTTCCCCCTCGGGAGAAAAATCTTTCTCCGCCGAGGTAAACAGCTTATTGCCGAAAGATTCTCTCTGGATGAAATTGGCTCCGGAAAGCCAGGCGTAATAAAAAGTCCGGTCAATTAAATTGTGGCTCATTCCCTGAAGCGGACGTCTCATGCCGTCGTAATCGGCAATGACCATTTTGCCGGCCGGAGTAAACCTGGTTGCGAAGCTGGCGATGTACCATTGCCAGAGGCGGCCGAATTGCCGGGCGGCGCCGCGTTCGCAGATCATCTGGTTTTCCCAGTAGCGCCAGAGCCGGCTGGTTTCACAGCCGATCACACCGGCGCCGTAATAAGCGGCCAGATGTCCGACACAGCAGGACCCGTCGAAAATGCCGATCAGAGAGGCATCCCCGACGATTTCCGCGCCGCGGTCGAAGATTTTTTTGGCGCGGTATCTCTGGACGTCGGCCGACCGGTCATCCACCCGGTATTCCCTGCGGACCTGTTCCGCCTGTTCCGGAGTAAGCATCTTCCATTTTACCGCACCCTCGAATCTGCTTTTGAATAAGCTGGATGCTTCATTGTACCATTCCGTGCAGCCGAACATCCCGACGAAATTGGGATGTTCCCGGCGGAAATCCTGCAGGTTTTTCAGATCGAATTTGCCGAAATAGAACCGCTGGACCTGTTCCTTGACCGGTTCGAAACGTCTCCATCTTCTGGCCTGATCGGGATTGTAATTGCGGCCGATCATAGTGGTCCGGAAGACAAAGGTTTCAGCGAGAAAAAACGGATAATCGGTGATCAGTTTATGGTTCGGGAGCTTCGGCAGCAGAAAACTGTAGGTCCCGTCCGGGTTCTTTCTGGTGCAGTCATACCAGCAGCCGATGATTTTAGCCGTATCGTAAAAAGCCGGCATAGCCGCCAGTTTCCGGATTCCCGGAGACGCTTTTTCCAATGGATAGAAGGCATCCCCCGCCGAGATGCAGCTGTTCTCGCTGGGAGACATTTTTTCGCCGCGAAAAATGATATAACTTCCGATCATCCAGAAATCCCGTCCGAGGATCACTTTGGGCTTCCAGCTGTCGGGAACGTTAAAATCTGAATTCGCGGATGGTTTTCCTGCGGAAACCAGGACCGATGCAGCCGCCAACGCCGCCGAAATCATTTTTTTCATCATATTCATCTCCTTTGCGATTGAAACTTTTCAGAAGGTTATTTCGAGCATACCCTGTTTTTCCGTCGGGCGGAAGAAGAGTTTGCCATCCTTTTCTTCCGCGGCGGGGAACGATTCTCTGACTTTTGCCCCGTCTTTCAATCGGCAGATCAGAATCGGCTTTTCTCCGGTCACCGCATAACGGATGATGACTTTTCCCTGTTTCGTATGACAGGCTTTCATGATCTGCATGTCTTCCCAGTGTTCCAGCTGGAGCGGCTGGGTTCTGGCTTCGAAATTCGCCAGAATCATTGCCTGATACAGTCTTTCCGGCTGGATCGTGGAAAAGGTATCCATATCCCGCCGGAAACCGATAAGATAATCCATCCTGACCGTCTGTTCATACGCCTGCAGAAATTTATCAGCCGGATAAGCGGGATCGTCCGCCAGCTCCAGCAGGATCATGGTGGGAGTCACTTTTTTGAACCAGAAAAATTTGATCTTGCTCCATTCCGGAGCGAGCGTCTGGGCCAGATACCGCCTGATGATATCGCGGTGTTCATCCGGCAGAAGCTGCCGGAAATGGCGCAGCAGTTCGGGGAAGGTTCCTTCCGTAATGAAAGTATGCAGCTGGCCCGGCCTCAAACGATCCCGGTCCAGGTCCTGGGGAATACCCTGGAACTGGAAGCAGGGACTTTCTTCTTCCCGGAAGGCCTTGGAGATGCCGTAAGGCGGAACTTTGTAGCATTTGCAGAAGTAGTTCTGGGACGAACGGTAGATGGCCATGCGCAGGGCCAGTTCCTTGGCGGCAAGGTACCGTCCGTATTCATACGCTTGAGTGTCCCCGACGGCTTTTGCCAGACGGGGGAATGCAGTATAGGCTCCGTAATTCGCCCCTTCGCACCAGGTCGTTCCCCGTTCCGAATATCCGGCGCTCAAGCAGGCCCAGTCATGATAGTGATCCAGATACACATACATCTTTTTCAAGACATCCCAATGCTTCCGGATCTGGCTGAAATCGCCGGAGGCAAGAGCGCAGGTATAGAGTGTGTAGAAGGAAATCCCCAGCCCCCAGTCGTTTTCGATATAAGCCTGCGGAAAAAGAGCGATTTCCCGGTCGGTCAAATTGCCGTGTCTGCGAAGCCACCACACGTTCAAGTAGCAAATCAGATATTCCACGCCGGTGAAAGGTTCTTTCCGGTGATAATAATTTTTCATCTTTTTCCGCTGCATGCCGGGATCGTCATAGTATTCGATGGTTGCCTTCTTCGAATGTTCTTCCGCCCTGCCGAAATGACCGTGTTCGGTCACCAGGTAGGTATAGGTGCCTTCGGGATCACAAACGGAATCCAGGCTGTTTCCGGCTTTATCCGCCAGCATTTTCCGGTATTCATCGGGCATGAAGTGGGCAAGCATGGCCGCAAAACCCCATCTTTCCAGGGTGGAACCGATATACGCATAGGGCCGGATGTCGTCGGCAAAATGATTCTGGAAATCAAAATAATCTTTCAGACCGCTGTTCAGCAGTTCCGCGGCCCGACCGCCTTCTTCTTCCAACGGAAAACGGATATCGTCCGGCATCAGGGGGATCGTGTAGGAAGAGCATTCTCCTTCCACGGCCAGGAAATCACCGTATTTGGTGGGGAATTTCAGATCGGCCGCATTCGGGTCGAATTCACCCCTGCCGCTTAACACCGCCGCGGGCGGATAGGGGGCCAGTTTCAGGGGCACGGTGTTCCACTGGTCGCTGAAAATTTTATGGGTGAATTTCTGGGTAATGCGGCAAAGCCGGTTGGCTTCGTCGATTTTGAAATGATCCACACATTCGGCAGGCAGGGCAAGCAGCGCCCGGCTCCAGAATTTCGCCCGCATCAGCGCTTCTTTCAGGAATTCCGTATCCGAAGGCGCTGCCGGATCAAGGACTTCCAGCCCGAATGGCGTGGCGGTGATCATTCTCCGGCATCCCCTGAAGGTAATGGCGCTGACCCGGTTCCCTTTGCGGGTAATTTCCATCCGGTCCGGCTTCCGGTCCAGAAGAACGAGGATCGGCACTTCCACATATTCCCGCGATCCGAAGAGCAGAAGGAAATTTTCCTTCATGGACGACGGATCGAAACGGTCCAGATCGGTAACGGATTCCGAGGTCATGACATATTGGGGACTCCCGGCAAATTCCAATTGGGAAAGCCGCATGTCTTTGGACGGACTGCTCACATACAAACCGGGTGAACCCAGGGAATATTCCAGCAGGACATTCTGCGATTTCCACGAAGCGGCCAGCTGATTGATCCTGATCTCGTCGCCGTGTTTCCGGATATCGGCGATGTCGATGTGGGCATCTTCATCTCCGGGCAGGACGCAATATCCCCAGCGATAAGGGGCGGGGTGTTTTGGATGTCCGCACAAATACATTTTGTCCACCAGACCGAATTTGCTTATCGCGTAATCCAGCAGCCCGTCACCTTTGGCAAAACCGAACCGTCCCGGGGTCGCGGCCCTCCCGGCTCCCGGCGTGCCGGTCAAATCCGCTTTCCACGCGCTTTTCCTGACGGATATCGGTTCGACCGAGGGGGCGGGCGCCTGATACGGAGCCGTTTTGACCCCTTCCTCAAAATCGGGAACAAAACCCATTTCGAAATTAAATTTTCCGGACAGGACCGCTTCCCGGTCGTCCGGGAGCTTCATGACCGCCTCGATCCGGTTTTCCCCGCCGGAGAGAAGAACGGGAAAAGCATTTCGTCCGCAGCGGAGCCCGATATAAAGGGAACGGGATCTGTTTTCGACTTTTCTGCCGTTGATCTCTTCGATGGTCAGATATTCCGGCCAAAGCGCCATGTAAGGGAAGTAACCTGCTTTTTCCTGCGGAAGAACGAGACTGCCGGTCCAGCGCATCCGGTCGCAGGAAAGATAACTTTTTTCCCACTCCTTTATGGTCAGCTCATGGGAAAAATCATAATAATAACTGAAATCCATAGCCATCGCATATTCTCCGTATTTTCTCTTTGCTTTTATGTGAATCGGCGGCAGTCACTTCTTTTCCGCCTGCTGCTCCATTTTTTCAAAGGATTTTTTGTCGGCCAGCGAGACATTGCCGTCCACCATGCCGTTGTCCAGATCGTTGATCTGGGTCCGTGCGGCCAGATCGCGGAACATCTGTCTCATGTCGATGATGCCGCCGATCATGAACCAGACCATCGAGATCAGGGCCTTGACGCACGCCACGACCACGGAGATGATGAACAGTCGCCATCCCCACCACTCGATGGGCCAGGGACTGAAACAATTCCAGACAACGGTGCCGACGAACAACAGCAGGAACGTGACCACAAAAGTCCAGAGGAAGGTGGTCCAGACAATGATCTTGTCTCCGAGCGTATAGTCCGGGGTGATCCCGATCAGTTTCTTGTAAATATTCCGGGCAGTCAGTTTCTCGAAGTGCTTGACTTCACCGTCGACCGCATATTTGCCGCGGTGGAGCATCCGTTCCAGATTGAACGGCCGGCGGCAGGTCAGGAATGAAACCAGACAATACATGGTCACGCTCAGGATCATGGAGATGAACATGATCTCGTTGGAGTTGATCGGGAATTTGATGGCGCTCATCCGCCAGACGATCCAGGGTTCGAACGGTCCGCTCATGGTTTCCATGATTTGCCCCAGCATGGGAATGACGCCCCACTGGTCAAGCCAGGGATAAATGTGATCCGGCCAGTTGCGCTGGATCAGCAGTCCGCCGCCGGAAATCGTGGCGCCGGTCAGAATGGACGCGTAGGCGCCCGCGGTCGTTCCGAACCGGGTGTAAAGTCCGCCCAGCACCACCGCACCCGCACCGCCGGTCCATACCGCGCTTACGATCTTGGTATAGAGATTGATGTAATCCAGCTGGGTCATGAACAGCGCGCCGAAGAAAAAGAACACGCAGACCCCCACGGTCATCAGTTTGATCAGACGGATATGGACCTGCGGGGTCAACGGTTTCCGGCACAGCGGCACGATAATGTCCTGCACTATGGTCATGGAAGAGCTGAAGATCCGGCTGTCATCCGTGGATACCATCAGCATGAGCATCAGCAGAATGAAAATGCCGATCAGTGCGCCCGGCAGGACATTCCGGATGAAAATCGGCATCCTGAGCTGATTGTAGAGGGTCCGGAATTCCTGGAATTTGGCATTCCCGCCCGGCGTCTTCTGCAAAGTGTCCAGTGCGGTTTTCAGGTAGACCGTGTCCAGATTCTGCTTTTCCGACAGCGGTTTGTCCTTGCCGATGATATGCCGCTGTTCCGGAATGGCGGCGATCCGCGTCGTCAGTTCTTTCCGGAGCTTCTGATCGGCAATGATCTCATCCGCCACCCGGGAACACATCTCGGTGCGGATCTCACGGGCTTTCCCGGCATATTTCACATGATTCATCACCGTCAGGACCATACCCGCCAGCAGCAGATAGAACAACGGATTGAAACCGTTCCGCCAGGCGCCGAGGATCGCGGCCATTTTCTGTTCATGGGCCGACCTCGCCGCGGATGAAGATCCGCCGCCAAACCACACACTCCGGTTCAAAATGCTGGAAAACATCGTGACAAAGACTGCAAACAGATTGAAATCCCGCAGCGACTGGATGTCATACGGATTGATGAAACTTTCTCCCGGGACCCGGTCCGCCATCACCGGCACGATCTCATCCCACCACGAAAAGTTCAGCAGGATGAACATGGTAAAGACGAAGATGATCGGATAGGTCAGCAGTCCCTGGATCGTATCGGTGATCAGCAGCGCCAGCGAACCGCCGGAAAGCAGGATCACCATGGCCAGGATCAGCACGCCCAGAATGACCAGCGCCAGGGTCTGCACCCTGAAACCGAAAATATCGGTATAGTGCGGAATGCCCAGCAGATAGATGAAGAACCTCGCGGAGATCGCCGGCACTATCGTATTGGTCAGCATCTCGACCGAAGTGCGCAGGATCGCGCAGAACAGCCGGAACGAGCGGCTGTAACGCAATTCCAGAAACTGTCCCATGCTCATGGCTTTGGTTTCACGCAGCCGGTAGGTGCAGAATCCGGTCAGAGACAGGATCAGACCGATCGGCGTCATCAGCCCGCTCCAGAACCCCGTGGAAAATCCGGTCCGGTAATGCACCTCGATATACGATACCAGGGCCATTACACTGATTCCTGCCTCCATGGTCCCGACCGAGAGCAGATAGCGTCCGCAAATCCGTCCGCCCGCCAGAAAATCCGGCACGCCGCGGATATATTTCCGCATGTGAAAAGCCATGTACAGAACTCCTGCAAAAGGCAGGACCACGATCAGCCAGTTATACCAGGTCAGCATTGATTCTTCTCGCGTTCACAGACGTTTTTACAGAAAACGGCTGCGGATGTTTATTGAATTCGAAACTTGAACTGAAATGAATCAGAACAGCGGATTTGGCGTGGGGTTGTCGATCAGATAGTAGTAGGTCGTACTGTCAATCTTCTTCGTAGTATAACCCCATGGCTCTGTCGGTCTCGTGACGAACATCTGTCTGGCACTGAGTCCCTGGACATTTCCGGCAACAAAAAGAAAGTTTGCTTTGTCCAAATGTTTGGAAACACAAACCTGGCCGGGGGCCTTGGCATCCAAAAGGGAAGTGATGCTGGAGCCCCAGGTTCCGGTTCCGCCGGTCATGGTGTAATGAGCACTGGAGCTGGCAGTCGTTTCGACCGGCAGTCCGGCCTTATTATCCATACAGACCGTGATCCGGCTTGGATTTTTGATCTTTTTTACGGAAGCTCCTTCCAAGGCGCCGAACAAAGAATAACTGGTCTGATGGGAAAAATTAGCTTTGCAAATACCCCGGTTGGTGGAAGGACATATGAAGGTCTTGGGCAATTCTCCGAAACCGCCATAGGTAGTGTTGTTGATCTGTGCCCGTCTCGCCTTGTCCGAAGCTCCGACATATTGGAACAGGGGAACGGTCCACACCTGTTTCTTATTGTATTGGATGATGAGAGGCATCATAAATTCATTGTTGTCGGAGAGATACATGTGGAATGCCGTCCCCAGCTGCTTGAGATTGCTGGTGCACTGGGTCGCCTTTGCCCGGTTACGGGCCGCATTCAAGGCCGGGAGAAGCATTCCGGCAAGGATCGCGATGATCGCGATCACGACAAGGAGCTCGATCAGCGTAAAACGGCAATCCGTTTTACGCCTCAGGTATGAGAGATGAGGGATGAGAGACGAGGCGGCGGAAGATTTCTTCATTTTTATACCCTTTCCTGAAAATTGTTATTGTCCGATCTGCGGATTTCCGGTCAGATCACGATATTGTTTCTGCACATCGGCGGCAAACCTTTCCACGGTCGTCCGATACAGATCGCGGGCGAATTCCGGAGAGAATTTCCGGTATTCCGATTTCACCGGACGCAGGATGCCGTCGGCATGTTCCTCTTTCAAGACCCCGTAATGCTGCGGATATTTCGTTTCGTCCAGCAGTTCCGGCTGGAAATATTCCGGATTGATCGCATAATTGATCGACGCTTCCCACAGGCCGCCGTGATTGATCCGGCCGATCTGATTTTTCTCATAAAACGCTTTGATCAGATCCAGATTGTAATCCAGCGAACCGACCGCCATGACCCGCATGCCGTGAAAATCTCCGGCGATCTTTTCGTAACCGCCTTTATACGCGCTGTGGTCGCCGGCGGTTTCCTCTTTGACGATATCCTTGATCAGCTGTCCGGCCGGGCCGTGGGCGCCGAAAAACACGCAGAGCTTGAACTGCAGTTCCAGCGCGAAAGTCTCCAGCAGTTCCATATACAGCGCCCGGCAGATTTCCCCGCCGGTGAAGACGCCGGGATAGATCCGCGGGGTAGGGGTGTATTCGGTAAAATGCGGAGTGCCGTAACGTTCCCGCAGCTCGGCATGGGTCTGGTGAGGCCGTTTCCCGGACGGGGCGAACGGGATCATCGGGAAAACGATCCCGCCGGTGATCTCCGCCGCATCCAGACACCATTGATAGCCTTTGCAGGGGTCGATCCCCAGTGCGTTGCACTCCTCATGATATTCCACGGGACCGGCGGCCGCGTAAATGATCGACGCGCGCTCTTTTTCCCGGTCGAACTCATACGGCGTCAGCTCCTCGTATTTGTGCATGTTTCTGCCCATCTCAGACCCCTTCCTTATATTCCAAAATGTTCTTTCAGATGTTTCCTCATATTTTCAAACGAACAATGCGATGCCAGACAGCAGTATTTCAGATACCCGTTTTCCCGGACGAACTTCTCCGCTTTCGGATTGATCGTGCCGCGGCTGGTGACCAGCTGTCCCCACCAGCCGAAATGCCAGCGGGGAACCGGATGTTCTTCCGGACGGGGCGACAGATTGTCGCGCCATTCCTGCGGGAAACAGTTCAGAAACGCTTCCCGTTCATTCAGCCAGGTGGAAGTGAACAGCGTATGGGTTCCGAACCGGAACTCGGCCTCCTTCATCAGCAGCAGGAAACAATGCGGCAGATAGTCCGGATCGTCGAAAATCGACTTGGGCCCGACCGCATTGGCGATATGGAAAGTGACCTGACCCGGATCGAGGTCCGGATGCTCGGACGGCGGATCGTATTTCAGGCTGCCGCAGTTCCACGATGCCGGAGCTTTCACGCCCACCGCGTTCGGATAATTGAGCTCGGCCCGTTTCGCCGCCAGCTCTTTGATCCCGTCCCACATCGCTTCCTCGAATTCATCCGGTTCCAGATCCGCCAGCCGGTCCGCCCTGTCCAGAATGTCCCGGCACTCGGGATTGTCAGCCCAGGCCGCGGCCGGATAATTCAGACCGTGATAGAGCACGGGCGTATGGTCGCGGATCAGTTCGCCGGGCTTTTTTCCCGGGAATTTCGGCACCAGCCATTTCCGGGCGAAGAAAAACGACACCCGGGCAAATCCTTCGACATATCCGCGATGTTCTTCCAAAGTCTTGAGTTCCGGCATGTTTCAGGCTCTCTTCCGTTTGAAATTGTAATCCCAGACCGCCTTCGCCGGCGGCACCGTTTCCGGCTGCGGCGGCGTTTCCGGCGTCAGCTGCTGTGAAAGTTCGCAGAGCTCCGCCGTCATCTCGTCGCCGGTCTCCGCCACGAACTTCGAGGTGGACGCCTCGTAGCCGCCGCATTTCGGGTCGAACGCATCCCGGGTCGGTATGTAGCACAGGATAAAGGACAGCTGACTGAACCAGGTAAACGGGAATTTCGACTGCTTCTTGAAATCGAGCGCATATTGCGCGAACATTTCGCACGGAGTGGATCCGATGACCAGCGGACCGATCTGCAGGACCGCCAGTTCCGCCTTCAGCGAGGATTCGGGAGTCTGTTTCCGCGCGACATCATCGAGGACCAGCGTCCGGGCAATGAAATAATCACTCGCATTCTCATAGACCTGAACTTTTTGATATGCGTTCTGAACTTCTTCCGGATCGGCGGTCTGACGCCGGAACTGATAGACTCGCTCAAGATATTTCAGCGTTTCCACCGGACCGCGGTCCGCCGTGGCGAGAATTTTGACTGCTTCCGCTCCGAGGGCACGTCCGAGTTTGATCGCGATCGGTTTGCCCATGTCTTTTTTCATGCTCATATTGTCGATCTGCGTCACATCGCCGGAAGCGCCGTTGAGGTATACCGCTCCGGCTTTGTCACCGTAAACGCCCCGGACCGTATTGATCGCCACACCGGGAAAATCCGCCGTGGCGCCTTCCAGATTGATGCACGCGTGACAGGAGAAATTCAGCGCGAAACCGAGCAGTTCGTCCGAACCTTTCTTCCAGACTCCGATCACGCCGACCTGATCGTCCACCGGACCGGCATAGCCGACCGAATCGGGATTGCCCTTTCCTGCGTGGGTCTTGACCGAACCGTCCTTCATCCGGATGCGCCGGTTGAAGATCAGATTCTCCACCCGGCCGCTGCCGAACGAAAAATCCACTTCCTGAAGGTCTTCAAAGGCAAACGTCGCCGCGGTGATCGCCTGACGCAGACAGAATTCATAGTAATATTCCTCGTGGCAGTTGGTCTCATCCAGCACCAGCCGGCGGATCAGCGGATCGGCATTGTCGATGCCGGGAAATTTATCCCGCAGATAGCCGCCGTAATGGGTATGGGAGCAGCTGTTGATCACGAAGATGCCCGGCAGCGCCTCTTTCAGCCGCC
>JAZUCR010000268.1:0-4439 GCA_045639225.1 Victivallales bacterium | reverse complement strand
AATCAGGAAAAGATCCCCCACATTGGTATCCCAGTTGGCTATAAAATCTTTCCAATTCGGAATCGGCTGCTGCTTATCCCACGACTCGCGGCAAAGACGTTCCCACTCTTCGAGAGACGCATCTTCTTTGAATCCCATATTGGTATTGGCTCCCTCGTATGCCTCCACGATATAATAGGTTTCGTATCTGCCGAGCGGTTCGTTGAAATGGCGTTTCACATATTCCGTTCCCGGATGATTATGGATCGGCATGCTGGTGCGTTCCGCCGGCTGCGGTTCCGGGAAATATCCGTCATCCAGCCAGATTTCCACCGGGATCAGCTCCGAAAATGCCTGCGCGGGATATTTGCCGACAAAATTTTCAGAATTGTCTATCAGCAAATTCATGCTGGGAAAATTCACCAGAATCCCATCTGAAAATTCAGCAAGCACGCTCAAATCAGCACCGGCCAAACGGTTCCAGGCGTTGTTCTTCAAACCGGGAATGTCCCAGAGATCTTTGTAGCGGTAAGCACCCCACGGTCCGGGCGAATAGGTCCGGATCTGTTTCAACGGCTGCCTGGTCAGCTGTTCAAGTGCTTCCCGGAAAATGGCCGCCGGCATCAGAACCGGTAACCCCTTCTCATCAATTCCGACATACCAGCGGCATGAATTCCAGATCTTGCGCTTATGCCGGAACATCACATAAAAATCGCAATAATAATACTCTTTCCAACCATAATCCTTGCGCGGCTTATTGCTCCCGAAAGAGACCAGTTCACCGTTCCACATCTGCCAGAGGACCGGGTCGGCGGTCTGATCAAAATAAATCAGCTGCGTATCGGCACCCGGGACATTGACAAAGGATGAACCTGTTCCATATGCAATGACCGTATCCCCGGCATTGAGCGCAGCGGCTGCTCTTTTTTCCACGTCAGCCAGCGCAGTCTGAGAAATATAATCCTCAAGAGTTTCACCTTCATTCACTCTGCCGAATGCGGGGTCATCCGTGATCCAGACCTGTTTCACGGCTGTGATTTCTTCCATACTCTTAAAACAATCCGATGCGGGGATCAACTTGACTGTTCTGCCGCATGCGGTCAGCTTTTCTGCCAATATGCGTGCAAATTCCTCTACCGCCGTCCCATACCATGCTTCACACAGAATAACGCTCTTATCTGCAAGAACACCGCAAATCTTTTCTGCTCCGGCATCGCATCCGCGAACCATATTTTTCAATGCGTCCGGAGTAAAATGCAAATGATTTTCTGCATTCTGCCGGTTTTCATAAATAGGCACGATTTCCTCCTTTTTCTTGAAGTCATCCTCTTTTTCTTAAACGAATAGAACATTAGGACTTTTTAGCGAACATATGTTCGTTTACGCATACTATATATCAAAAAAACTCTTTGTCAAGTTGTTTTTTTTGAAAAAAATTAAAAAAAACTTGCAGATATGAAAAAGTGTTCTATATTATATGACATAGAGAACACAAAAAAGGAGAAGGATCCCTTTATGACAGATAATTTTCATGCAGGAGCAAAGATCCGCAACCTGCGTCAACGCAGTAATATTTCCATGCGTCAGTTGGCACGCACCGCTGGAATATCCGTAAGTTATCTTTCCAATATCGAAAAAGATGCGGTTTCGCCGACACTTGCCATGTTGAGAAAGATCCTGATTGCCTTGGGAACCAATCTTTGTGATTTTTTCAATGAAAACGGCAATACCGGAGAAAAATATTTCTTCAGGAAGAAATCCATGCGTACCGAGGCTGACAGCGACAGGGAATACACTTTCATATTCCCGCATCGTGATTACATCCATTTTGAGTTGATGGATGAAATCTACATCACGGGAAAGAATGTCCCTGAATTTGAAACGCTTGAAAATGATTTTGCCGGATACGTCGTTTCAGGAAAAATCATCATCGAACTGGGCGATGAACCGCCAACGGAGCTCGAACCGGGAGATGCCTTTTACGTTCCCGGCGGCATGAAAGTTCGCGGATACTGCATCAATGGCAATACTTCACGACTGATAACCGTCCTCTCTCCGCCATCAAGACAGGCAGACAATTCCGCCAAATAAAAATATTCTCCGGAATGGGATCTTTATCTTGTGTGACGGTGACCAAGTTTGTTCCCCGGACTTATTTTTTTTCACTCCAGGGGACGCTGGAACGTTTTTGGCAGAAAAAAACTCCTGACCGGTTAATTGCAAACTTAAACGCAAACTCGAAGCCATTTGAACGAGAGAGGTGAGCGTTTACTCCTGCAAACGCGAAAAAACGTCTTTTCCGGTTGTTTCGGATGAGCATTTACTCTTACAAATTGAGCGTTTACTCTTACATGGATTTGAGCACAAGACAAAGCTACTGCACGGCGGGCTGTTCCCCCCAATAATTTTGTAACAGAGAATGCACACCCGGATCAAGACGTTTACTCACAGCTGGATGAGCTCCTGCCGCGCTCCGGGGAACATGAATTCCCACAGCCCGGCCGCGTCGCCCAGCGCGGCGATGATCTCGTCCTCGGTGGTGGGCTCGCGCAGGAGCGAGCGTTTGTGCCGGGCTTCCGTCAGCAGAGTCAGCGGTCAGGTGTCTCAAAACGCTTTTTATATCGTCTGACAGCATCGGGAGAGAGGTCAGGATCCAGTTCGAATTGGATGCCGTGATCGCCTTCATAGGGGGTGAGATGTTCGGCTTCACCAAGGCTGAACTTGGCGGGAATATCTCGCGGGAATGCAGTGCATGTGCCGGGCCGTTTACTGTTATAGTGCTTGCAGTATATACATCTGGGTCCAAGTCCGATCATTTCAAGATCCTCCTTCGTTTTTTAATTTACTGCGGCTTTAGCGTTTTTCAAGCAGCATTGCCATTTCCGATTCTCTTTTTTGTTAAATCCGGAAATCTTCATGGATATTTGTGTTCCGGAACGGAATCCGGTTTTGAAAAAAACTGCGGAGGTATTATATTGTGACTGTTATTCTTCAGAAAAATGAAACGGAGGATTTATGAAAGTCGGAATCACCGATGGAGCCGGAAACGTCTGGGTGGATGAGGTTCCCGTTCCGAAACCGAATGATTATCAGAGTCTGTGCCGGAATCTGGTTTGCGCCACCTGCACGGGGACCGATCAGAAGCATATCCACAACAAACTGCCGTGGAAACAGGAATATCCCGGCATATTCGGACACGAAAGCATCGGGATCGTGGAAGAGGTCGGGAAAAAAGTCCGGAAATTCCGGAAAGGCGACATGGTGATCCGTCCGACCGCGGTTTACAGCGGGGAACGGTATGCCGGTTTTACCTCGCTGTGGGGCGGATATGCGGAATACGGACTGGTCACCGATTCCGAGGCGCAGCTGGCGGACGATCCCGGAGCGAAGGTTTATGGTTATGCCCGGTATCAGCTGACTCTGCCGGCGGACCTGGGGCTGGAAGCCGGCGATGCATCCATGCTGATCACGCTCAAGGAAGTCCTGGGCTATGCCGACAGCGTCGGGATCGGCTTGAATATGCCGACTTTGATCACGGGCATCGGTTCGGTAGGGTTGTCATTCTGCAAAGCGGTCAAATTGCTGGGGGCGTATCCGGTGATAGTGGCAGCCCGGCGTGAATCGGAATTCCCGCTGGCATTGTCGCTTGGCGCCGATCATGTGATCAATACCGAAAAACAGGATCTGGCCGAGGCGGTCTTGGAAATCACGAAAGGACAGGGCGCGGCGCGTCTGATCGATGTGACGGGTGCTCCCGGTTATGTTGCCCGCTGTCTGCCGGCGCTGGCTCAGGACGGGAAAGTCTGTCCCTATGCCACCTATCCGCCGGACGATCCGCTCACGGGTCATATCCCCGAGGCACGGATCCAGGCTGGTTCCACAGGTGAAGTCCGGACCCATGACTTCATTTGTTCGGCGGTGCGGCATGGTCTGCTGCCGGACCTGCACTGGCTTTATTCCCACCGGCTGCCGCTCGGGAGGCTGAAAGAAGGCTTCGACATGATCGCGAGGAAAGAAGCTTTCAAGATCGTTTTCGAAATGTGAAAAAGAGCGGCCGCACCGAGGCAAATTCAGGCCCGGAAATTTTTTTCGAAGAAAACCGGAGATTCAATCTTGATTTCCTGTCTGCGTGCGCTATTGTAACGGAAAATTCTTCAACAAAATGAGGTTCGAATCATGAAAACTCCCGAAATCACCTGGTCGCTGATGCATCCGACCGATTTTGATCCCGATTACATGAAACAGGCAGTCGAAAATGCCGCCAATTACCGGGTGGACAGTTTCGAAATCTGCGGTCCGTGTCACAAGCGGGCCGGCGGACTGGACAGTTTCCTGCTGTATGAAGATTATCCGAAAGCCAGCGCGAATGTGGACCGGGCGGAGATCATGGACAACCGAGAGAAATTTGCGGCGATCCTGTCCGCCGCCCATTCGATCGACCGTCCGGTGCTGCTCTGGCA
>JAZUCR010000267.1:0-3717 GCA_045639225.1 Victivallales bacterium | reverse complement strand
GAATCACCGGTTTTTTCCGGGAATCCCTGGCTAAAACGACCGCTGAAGGATCGTCTCCGGTGATTCGGGCCAGGGCGACTCCCGCGTAGGCATACTGCGGCGGAATCATGTCCTGAAGGGCGACCGCCTGCGTTTTATCCTCTCCTCCGACATCGATCGGTTCGCGTATCCCCAGATGTCTTTTCAGCGCGGCATAATCGAAAAGCGGTTTTTCACTGCGCCGGTGTTCCATGAAATTCAGTTTGATTCCGGTCAGTTCGGACATCAGTTCCGACTGATTCCTGCCGATATAACTCAAATCTTCAGCGCCGGGATCATGAAGGAAAACCAGCATCCGGCCATCCTTTTTGAGCTTTTTTATCCCCTGTCTTTCTTTTTCGGTCAGCGCCCGGATGCCGCCGAATACGACCATTTTATAACGGTCCGCGATACCCGGTTTCAGAAAATCGGTCAGTTCGAAGAAATCGAATTCGACTCCGGTGAACGGCATGACCAGTTCATACATCAAAGTCGGCGTGCTGAAATAAACCGAAAAAAGCTGGCTTTCCTGATCGGCCACGAAGGCTACGTCGGAGTGCCGGCGCAGCCCCTCTTTCCGCATGAGTCCGTAGAGCAATGCCGCACGGGCACACTCTTCCGCCGAAGCCGGATCCAGGTGCCATCTGAGGTCGAAATCTTTCAGGTAGAACAGACGATGATGCATGAACGCGCTGTTGAATTGTCTGCGCATGATCTGCCGGGTCTGATCCGGGGTGATGGTCGGCTGTCCTGCCCGTCCCTGATGGCTCCCGTAGGCATGATGGCTCCGGATATCTTCCTCCTGCAGGAACAGTTTCTTATTGAGCAGAAAACTCCCCGAGGTGTTTCTCGCCGTGGCATAGTGCCCCAGTCGCCGGGGCTGATAATCCGCGGGTCCCGCCAGGAAATCCAGTTCCGGACATTCCAGCAGCGGACGCAGGAAAACGGTCCCGTTGCAATTCATGATGTGCAGCATGGAATGGATTTCCATACCCGCCAGGATCCTCCCTCCCGTTGCGGCCTTCAGCACCTTGGCAAAATAAATCGCCGCATGAGTGACCGGAATATTCAGGACTTCCAGATAATTGGCATTCCGGCTGTCCGCTGTAACCGGAAACAGTTTGCGTTCGACGAGAGTCGGCAGACGGTAAAGTTCTTCATCTTCTTCCGCTCCCCACAGTTTTCTGAGATAGTCCGTATTACGCGCATATTTGGTTTGCAGATATTTTTTGAAAACCGCTTTGCGTTCAGGGCTGTAGTCCCAGAGAAATTCATAATTTTTGGGATACCACCATTCCCCGGTGTTCATGGCGCCGATATTGACTCCGATCACCCTCGAAGCATATTCCGTTTCGGCGATCCCATCGAAAAGTTCGCGCAGAAACCGCCCCGTATATTCCTGCCAGCTGTAAAGATAATTGGGCCAGTGCTTGTGGCGGTAATGCGTTTTGCCTTTCCATTCGGTCGTGCCGTCGGGACGCATCAGAAAGGAATCCGGATATTCTTTGTCGTAACGGGAATCGGGAAAGGTGATCCATAAATTCAGCATGATTTTCGCTTCCGGATTTACCCGCATGAGCTGTTCCGCATTCTTTTTGAAGCTGTCGATCACCTGACCGGCAGTCCGCTTGTCGCAGCCGAGTCCGATTTTGAAAATCTCCACGCCGTGAGCCGAAAGCAGCCGCTCCGGCGGCAGATCGATCCGTCTGCCGAGATAATAACGGATGACCGGAGCAAGCTCTTTTCCGTTGCAGCAGATGACCGGGCTGTCTCCGTCCCATTTTATTTCCGTCCGGGGAAAAGGATTATTTCCCCGGACGGGCTCCAGATGCTTTTCAAGTTTCCCTTTCAGTTCGGCCGGACAAAGATCCGGCATGGTTCTGTAATTGACATCCAGTTCGGCCGGCCGTTTTTCCGCCGCGGCGAGCGCCAGGGCAAAAAGCATGGCGGGGACGGCAAGTTTGTTTCGGAAGTTCATCCTGATCATCTCCTGCTTTGATTTCAGAACGGGAACGGAACTTCGTTGTTGGCAATTCCGCCGTCGCCCTGTTCATAATAGGCGTTGGAATAGATCTTATGGGCCGATCCCGCGGGCAGGTCGCGGATATTCAGTCTGCCGACGTGCCCGTCGTGGAAGGACAGGTTGAATTCACGGTTATGCCGCGGAACTATGGAATTAGTCCGGTCCGAAATTCCGGCGGAAAGCGCCCAGTAAGGCCCCACACTGTTTTTCGTCTGTTTATCCAGCGGACGGTACCAGGCGATCTCGGAAACATTGCCTCTGGACGATGCTTTTTTCAGTCGGGTGATTTTATTCCACCGGAAATTGGCATCGTCTTTGTTGCCGTATCCGTTGGTGTTGACATTGATTCCGAAATCGGTCCACCAGGGCACTCCGGCGGTCCCTCCGGGAATGTCGCCGGAACCTCTCGGTTTTTCGGACGGACAATGCCACGGCTGATTCTTCTGCTTGCTCCATACTTGCGTATTGATGTCCGCATTGAATATCCCGTATTTCAGATAAACCAAATGTGCAATCCAGTATTTGAGCCCCTGCGACGATACGCCTCTCGCATAAACCGGAAGCAGGAATCCATTGCAGTCTTCCGTATACATCTGCAGACACGAAGACACTTGCCGTGCATTTGAAACACAGGCAATCGTTTTGGCCTTTTCCCTGGCTTTGTTCAGCGCCGGCAGCAGCATCCCCGCCAGAATCGCGATGATGGCAATCACAATTAAGAGTTCGATCAATGTGAATAACTGACGGTTGACGGTTCGATGAAAAACCTGATGCATAACTGCCTCCTTCTTTTTTAGTTCAGAAATTGATTTTGGCGGAAATCATGTCCGGCGTATTGAGCCGGTAACCGGAGGAATTGCCGCTCTCCTCCGTGGAAATGCCGTGAACGAAACGGCTCTTCATCCCTTCGACCTCGATCGTGCCGGCCTCGGAATCGATCGTGACCACCGCACTGACCGGGTCTTCGTAAATCACCTGATTGCCGATGCATTCGTATTGCTTGTACCAGTCATCCGGGAAAAGGTGATGCGGCTTCGGGACCCAGTTAAACGAGGCGGAATTGACGTCCAGGAAAGCCACGCCGCCGATGATGTCCAACCCGCTGCGGTGATAATGGCCGTTCATGCAGAGGATCACGCGTCCGGGAGTGTTCTGCGAATCGCGGATGACCGCACGGACCTCTTCACGGCATTGGACCCCGTGGCCGGCAACGGAATCGAGCACGGCATGGCTGGAGAGGATGCACGGATAAGGCGAATTCATCACGGTCTCCCTGAACCATTGGAGTTCTTCCGGCGGCATCCAGTCGCGGAACCCGGGATGGTCGAAATAATTGCGTTCGGAATAATGGAAATAGATGCCGGGGAAATCGCGGAAATAATTTTCATCCAGCACCACGAAACGGAATCCGGAACGGTCGAAATAATAATAGCCGGAATCCATTTTCATGGTGCGGAGCACGGTCTCATACGAATCGATGTCGAATTCATGGTTGCCGAGGACAAAATAACCGGGGACCTTGAATTCCAGATACTGGCGGATCAGTTCGGGCGCGGCGGAAGGTTTGTGGGTGAAATCGCCAAGATGCAGCAGGAATTCCGAACCGCTTTCGAGGGCGCGTTTCTGAATGGCAGCCAGCCGCCGGGGCGCTTCGGTCTTGTACCAGGCCGGATGGT
>JAZUCR010000266.1:0-1532 GCA_045639225.1 Victivallales bacterium | reverse complement strand
CCCTCCGCCGCGCCGGAGCCGCGGAAAAGGCGGAAGAGTTCCGGCGGTCCGCGGAAAAAGCCTGGCAATTCGCCATGCGGGACGCCCCTCCCCCGATACGCACCTACCGTTACAACGGCAAAACGATTTTTTACCGGGAAGAACCGGACCCCGCTCCGGAAATGGTGGTGAAAGCGGGCCTGAATCTTCATCTTCTCGGGAAAGAGATGCCTTATCTGCTTGCGGCGGAAGAGGCCGCTAAGGCCGCGGAAGAAGCCATGAAAAAGAACGGCTGGCGCTGGTCACCGCTTTTCTGGATCGAACTGGAAATCGAACCGTATGATTCCGTCATTCTTGAAAAGCTCCGGGCAAGCCGCCGGAGGACCCTGCTCCGGGAGGCGGAAGCCATGCTCGTTCAGCAGGGAAAAAACTATCCGGTGCGGATCGCGTGGTTCGGGCCGAAAGATCCGTGGGTGCATACCATGAGCTGGGGGAATTTCCATCCCCTGCGCCGTGCGCGCACTTTGATCGCCGCCCATGCCATGACCGGAGACCGCGCGTTTCTGGACGCGGCGCTGCTCGCCAATGACTTCCACAACGGCGCGAATCCATCCGGCAGTTCCATGACCAGCGGACTCGGCCGGGTTTATCCGGTCCAGTTCCTGGATCTGAATTCCTATGCCGACGGCATTGCCGAATTCGTCCCCGGCATCACGCCGTTCCGGAATACCTACGGCATCCCGCGCAATGCGGTGAAAATGGCTTACGGTCTTTATTATCCGAAACAGTGGAATCAGAAATTCGCCGGACTGAATCTTTCTCTGCTGCCCAAGTCCGGCCTGAAAGAAAAAGATTGCGCGAAGGGGGTCGGACAGCTGCTGCCGATCTGGCATCGCTGGTGCAATGTCGAATCCGAAACGGTCGATGCCAGCGAATATTCCGTTTGGGAAACCATCGGACCGAGCGCAGCCGTGACCGGATATCTGCTCAATGGTTCTTTCAAGCCCGATCCCGCCTGGAACCGGCGGCCTGCCGACGATATACGCAAACTCCCCGGATACGATCCGCTGCCATGAGGTGAATTATGAAAAACGAAGTCGTGATTTTTCTTTTTATCGATGCTCTGGGCTGGGAACTGGTCAGCCGGACCGGTTTCATGGCGGACGAACTGCCTTTCCGCCGCAAGATCGAAATGCAGTTCGGTTATTCCAGCACGGCAGTCCCGACCATCCTCTCCGGCCGTCCGCCGGCGGAACACGGCCATCTGGGACTGTTCCGTTTTGCGCCCGATCAGTCGCCGTTCCGTCCGCTCGGCTGGCTCGCCCCGCTGATGGTTCCGAAATCGTTCTGGAACCGGGGCAGGGTGCGTCACTGGCTCTCGCGCATCATCGGCCGGCTCTACGGTTTCACCGGGTATTTTCAGCTGTATCAGATGCCGTTCAAGAAACTCGCTCTGATGGATTACTGTGAAAAACGCGACTTGTTTGCCGCTCACGGAATGGAGGAGATCGAAAATCTCCGCGACCTGCTGATCCGGCTTGAGGTGCCCTATC
>JAZUCR010000265.1:0-7180 GCA_045639225.1 Victivallales bacterium | reverse complement strand
TTACCTTTAAGGATAATGCGTTTATGAAAGGCCGTGAAGATTTTCTGAAACTGCTGGATGGAATCGAAGGGCTTCCGATCGGCAAAACCTATGCAGGGGACAGCAGTGTTCCGATTCCGAAATCGGAAAATGTCGAAATATACCGGCGTACTGTTTTTGATATCCCGATTTCAGGCAGAAAACACATTCGCTTTGCACATGACGGAACGATCCGGGAAGCAGTCCTGAATCCGGGAGACATTCTTTTTTCGGCAGATGGAACATGGAAAATCACCGAATGGGATCTGCCTCATGAATTGTGTTGTCTCGTTGTCAGTAAAGAGTATTTGCGTTTTACCTACGTGGATTACCGGAAGGTCGATCCCGAATACAAACGACCGGTCTGCTGCAATTACTACCACACCCATCTGCCGCCGAGCCCGCTGATCCTGGACCTGCTGAAAAATCTGATCACGCTGAACCGTGAATCGCATAATACTGGTGCCGCACGGTTCCTGGTGCGTTCGATCATATCTCTTTCCAGGGATTTCCTGCAGAAAGATGAGCCGATACGTTTTAATGGAAAAAAAGAAAGGACTTTTCAGCATTTGATGGAGTATCTATCGGAAAATTTTACCAGACAGATCTCCCGCGAAGAGATCGCAAAGGTCTTTCACCTGAATCCCTGCTATGTTTCACGGCTGTTCCGCGAGAAATACGGTAAAACATTTTGCGAGGTCCTTTGCGATCTCCGGATGGAACATGCTGCCTATCTGCTGACGTTCGACGATCTCCTGATTGATGAGATCGCTTTTTTGTGCGGATATATGAGTACGCAGACCTTTACAATAATGTTCCGTCAGCATTTCGGCCTGCCGCCTGGAAAATACCGTGTCATGAACCATCAAAATCACGCGTTTCCGTAAATCGGAGTTATTTGCGTTGCAGATTATTTTTCACGGCAATCTTCTTTCCCCGTCGCAGAAGCGTTTTATGGCTGCATGCTCGAATATGGATACAAGATCATTTTTTCTGGCTGGATGAAAGAAACCAATCCTTGAGGGAGCAGACTTGATAACCGTTTTCTTTTAGAAAATTCATATATTCCCGGAAAAGCGGGAACTCCAAATTGACCCATGGATGCACATATTCCGGAACCCCGTGGAACACCAGAATCACCGGATTTGTCCCATCGGCCTGAGAGACGGCAGTTTGAAAGAATTCAGGATCATTGCCGCGGATGCAGTATGCAGGCAGGTTCATGCAATCATCTTCCGCCGGGTGAAACGCGGAGTTCCGCACCGATCGGGCGCAGAGAAAATGGTGTTGTTTCAAAATACCGACCGCGTTTTCCGCAAATGGCCCGCCCGGATAGGCAAACGAAACAGGTGCCGCAATCCCATTCTCCGCGAGGAAATTATTCAGGCGGGTTATTTCCTGTTCGATCTCCTGTTCAGAAAGTTTACGCAGATCCGGATGATTCCAAGTATGATTTGCAATCTCGAATCCGGCGGAATCCAACTGCCGGATCTGTTCGCCGGTCATCAGATACTGCCCGTTTTTTTCCCGCCATTCATCATTGAAACGGCAAATGAAAAAGGTTGCGCCGAAACCGAGCTCCTTCAGGAGCGGAGCAACCTTTTCATATTGACTGATTACGGCATCATCAAATGTAAGAATAACAGTTCGCACAACAACCCCTTTCATCCGCAGTAACATTGCTGCGGAAAAACTGCTTCAGCATCCATCACATCAACTTGACCAGAAACATGTCAATATATGTTGCGGTTTGTGAATTGTCAAATCCTCCGGCAGATTTTTTGGTCTGCCCCTTCGGATCGGCAGCGGACCGCGGGTCATTCGATGACGCGGTAGAGATGCTGAATGCCGAACTGTTTTTCTTCCACCGCGGACCGGAACTCGAACCGTTTCAGCATCCAGTCCAATTCAGCCTGATTGCCGCAGATGAGATATTTCGGTCCGGAATAATCCTGCAGCCGGAGCGTTTTCGGGCGGTTCAGCGGATCCACCAGCAGAACGTCTTCCGGGAAATCCAGCAGGGAACTGGCAAAAACCAGAGACGGCGGATCGGCATCGAACGCGGCGAAGACATGAAAACTGCCTTCATCCCGATATTTCCGGGCGAGATATTCCAGCAGTTTGTTCGGCTCGAAAGAAGGCCGGACATAATAGGGGGCGATATAATCGTCGTTCCTTCCGTCGGGACCGTAAAAATAATTCCCCGCCAGCATGCTCCGGTCGGAAAAGAAAGCCCCGCAAATCAGGATCTGCAGAACGAATACCGTAAAGATGATGCTCTGCCGGGAGCGGATCCAATGGAAAAATCCGTTCAGACTGTGGGCAAAAAGGAAAAGCCAGACCGGGAGCAGGGGGAAAAAAACGCGGGGGAAGGGTGGAACTTTCATGACTGCATAAGCCGCCAGCGGCATCAGCAGGATGGCCAGACCGCAAAGCAGATTCCAGCGCAGTTTCGGGATTTTCCGGAGGATGAATAAAGCACCGGCGGCACAGAAGATCAGCAGTCCCGCCACCGGAAACAGCGCCCCCGTGTAAAAAGCATAGATCGCACCAGAAACCGTCGGCCAGCCTTCGCCCAGACGGATGCAGCCGAGGAATTTATTCAGGATAGGCAGATAAAAGAGAACCAGCGCGATCCCGGGAGAAACGCCCAGGAAAATCAGTCCGCGAATCCCGCGGCGTCCGTGCCGGCAGCCCAGCGGCAGAAAATACAGAACCACTCCGGCCAATGCCGCCAGATTGGTCGGCGCCGTTCCCACGGAAAGCACGGTCAGCAGAAAGTAAAGCAGAAAATCGCGGAACCGTCCCCGTTCGATGACCAGTTCCGCACAGAAAAGCGCGAGCACGGTCAGCAGGAAGCCGGTCATGTAGCCGCGGACAGCCGTGGCATAAAGAGCAAAAACCGAACTGACCGCGAAGACCGCCGGCACGAGGATCCCCGCCGGAAGTCCCGCACAGCGGATCATTTTTCGAACCAGCAGAACGACGGCGGCGCCGCCGCAGACCAGCGGGACCATCCGGAAATAAAAATACCGGAACCCGGTTACCAGGCCGACCGCGGAATACCAGATTTTTTCCAGCAGCGTAAATACGATATGATTATTGGGGATTTCATAGGCGAAATAAATGCGGTGCAGGGGGAGTTTCATCAGCAGATTGGCCGTAAGCACCTCATCGAACCAGAGCATGCGGAACAGCAGGCCGGAAGCGGAAAAAACCGCGGCCAGTCCGACGATCCACGGCAGGATCCGGTACCAGAAGGCGTTTTGCGAGGCAGTACGGCGCATCATCGAACTCTTTCTCAAGGAGTGCGGAAATGCGATTTGCCCGGTTTCAGCCACAGCGGACGGGTCGCAATGCCGCCCGGAAATTCCCGGACCCCCTGATAATCCTTGTTGATCACCGTGAGACTGTCCGGCGAAAACAGAAACAGATACGGCGCTTCATCATGGATCAGCCGGTGGAATTCGTGATAAAGGCGGTTGCGTTCCTTTGAATCGAAGCATACGCGGATCTTTTCGATCAATTCATCGGCGCGGCGGTTCACAAAGCCGATGTGATTGCTGGAACCGGGCTGTTTGGCATAGGAGGAATGCCAGAGCTGGTGCGGATCGGGTTTGAGCGAACCGGTCCAGCCGAGGACACAGGCTTCGAACTGCTTTTTTTCCAGCCGCTGGACCAGGACCGACCATTCGATGCCGAGCAGATCCATCCGGACGCCGGCTTTTTTCATGTCTTCGCGGATGACCGGAAGCATTTTCTGATAGGTCACGGCGGTATTGGGATAAACGGCGGTGAAGGCGAGTTTGCGTCCGTCTTTTTCCAGAATGCCGTCGTTGTCGATATCTTTCCATCCGGCTTCGGCGAGAAGCTTCCGGGCTTTTTCCACATCGAACGAATAAGGCAGGATCGACTGATCGTATGCGGAACTTTCCTTGGGGAACGGACCGCTGACCGGTTTCGCCAAGTTGAAAAAGATGTCCTTCTGCAGCTTCTCACGGTTGATCAGATGACTGAGGGCCTGACGGACCCGTTTATCCTGAAAAACGGGATTGGTCATGTTCAGACCAATATAATTATAGGAATAGCCGGGGAAATTGTATTTTTTCAGGAAGCCGTTTTTTCCGAATTCGGGCGAAGACGTGCGGTTGATCCACTGATCCGGGGTAAGGGAATCCATGCCGAGGTCCTGCGACAGCAGGGACTGGAGCCGGGTGTTGGGATGCTGGATGATATCGAAAGTCACCGTGGTCAGCGGCGGCATGATGCCGAGTTTTCTGCCGTAATAATTCTCGAAGCGCTGCAGCTGAATGCGTTTGCCTTTTTCCCAGCGGTCGAGCCGATAGGGGCCGCAGCCGACCACCAGACGGTTGCGGGCATGGTCGTCGTTGAATTTTTTGCCGTCGAAGGGGCCGTCGTAAGCGTGATAAAGGTGACGCGGCAGGGGCATCAGGGAAAGCGTGATATCTTCCATCATGAAATACGGCTTGCGCCAGATGACTTCGAATTCATGATCGTCGAGGACGTCGACGCGTTCGATATCCTGATAATAGCCGCGGAGGGCGGCACAGTCGACATCGGGATTTTTGATGACATCGACATAGAATTTGATATCGTGAGCGGTGACGGGGTGATTTTTCCAGACTTTGCCGGTGACCGGATCGGTG
Organism: Victivallales bacterium; assembly: GCA_045639225.1. GTDB lineage: Bacteria > Verrucomicrobiota > Lentisphaeria > Victivallales > UBA1829 > SIG94. The sequence continues at coordinate 2,495 of JAZUCR010000265.1, read as the reverse complement.
AAATCGTGCCAGAGAATGCCTTTGCGGAGTCTGACATGGATCTTTTTGCGGTCGGGCGAAAAACTCCAGGACTCGGCGAGCAGGGGGGCATATTCGCCGTCCCCGGTATCGCGGTAATCGCGTTCCGCCAGGGAATCGGTCACCTGGGACCAGATCATGGAAACATAGGCGTCATTGGTAAGGATGGAATTGAGGTTGCCGACATCGGCGGCGAAAGCGCGGACCAGTTTGCCGCCGGATGCTGCTTTCGGATCGAAATACGCGGCGTTTGCCGCCGGGGCGGCCGCTGCGGTTTTGGCGGACTCCGCCGGGACCGGGGCTGCCGGTTGGACAACACCGGAAGAAAGCCGGTTTTCCAGTTTTCGGACCTCCGAAGCCAGCTGTTCCATGGCGAACCGATGATGGTCGAGCGCATTGACGATCACGATCCCGAGAATCAGAAATGCCCCGAGGATCAGAGTCACAATCACATTGAGATAAAGATTTTTGTTCATTTGACCAGCCTGTTTTTTGGTGTTCTTTCGGGGTGTAATTATAATGCCTGATAAACGGAAAAACAAGCCGGAAGCGGGATTTTCACGGGAAAAAAAGGTTTTTTTCCCAAAAAAAACGGGCTTTTTTCAAAAAAAACCGTTTTCTCCCCTTGTTTTTTTGCCAGTTATGAGCTATCATTACAGGGTATAGTAAAAACGAAGAAAAGAAAAACAGCAAGAAAAATAAACAAAAGAGGTGTCTGAAACAATGGCAAGCGACAATAACAATTTGAATGCGGTACAGGAGCGTTACGCGCTGTCCGTGCGGCTGGCTGCAGTAGGCCTTGGGGTCTCCGCAGTGTTGTCTGTTCTGGTCTTTCTGGCCGGGCCGGTGTATGAATGGAGCGGATTTGCAACTTTTTCGCTGAGTCTGATTCCCTTTGTCCTCGCAGTGATCTTTTCCCTGATGGCTTTGATTCAGGGACGGTTTTCTGTGGCGGCGGTTCGGGACGAAGCCGAAAAAATTCTGCTGCAGAAGCGCAAGGAAAACAAGACTTCTCTGCTGGATATCTCTGAAGACGTGAGATTTACGGCGGGAAGAAACCTGCTGATATTTGAAAAATACATTCCGTCGACAGTGGCGCTGCTCTGCAGCATCCTGATGGCGGCCGCGCTGGTTTATTACTGGCGGAATTTCGTGTTCCGTCCGGAAACCGCGGTGGCGAGTCTGTCCACGCTGATTCCGAAACAGCCGATCCTGATGGCGTTCACGTCCGCGCTGTGCGCAGTGGTCAGCGTCTTTCTGGGGATCTTCCTGGCGGGACAGTCCCACGTGATCGAATACCGCTGGCTGCGTCCGATCGGCGCCTGGCTGATGTTCGGCGCGCTGATCATGCTGTTCTCGCTGATCTCGTCGATCCTGGTCGTGCTGAAGATGACTCCGTGGGATGAATTCCTTTCGAAAGTCACCTTTTTCGCACTCGCGGTGCTGTGTATCGAGCTGCTGCTGAGTTTTGTCAGCGAGTTTTACCGTCCGCGCAACCAGATGGAAGACCGTCCGGTGTATGAAAGCCGTCTGCTTTCGATCTTCACCGAACCGGGCGGCATCATGCGCAATATCGCCGATTCGCTGGATTATCAGTTCGGTTTCAAGGTTTCCAAGACCTGGATCTATGGTTTCTTCGAACGTTCGATTCTGCCGGCGCTGCTGCTGTGGCTGGCGCTGTTCTGGCTGTTCACCTGCATTGCGGAAGTCGGACCCGGCGAACTGGGTGTGCGGGAACGGTTCGGTGCGGTGGTCGCCAAAGAGCCCCTGAACCCCGGGATCTATCTGAAACTGCCGTGGCCGATGGAAGCCATCCACCAGGTTTCGGTCGATGATATCCAATCGGTCGTGGTTGGTGATGTGATCGTCAAGGACGGCAAAGAGCTCAAGCCGGCGGTGGTGCTCTGGACCACGGAACACGGAAAAAGCGAAGAGGAAGCGTTTTCCGGCGGCTATCTGGTGGCCAACGACAAAGGCGGTTCGGAAGTCGCCAAAGCGGTTTCCATCCTCGAAACCTCGCTTCCGATCCATTATCGGGTCCGGAAAAGTCAGATCTATCAGTATCTGTTCAGATTCAAAGATGTTCCGAAACTGCTGAAGGCCATCGGCGAACAGCAGTCCACCCGTTATTTTGCGAGCACGGACTTTATCAAGGACATGTCGTCCGGCCGCGAAGCGATCGTGCTGGAACTTGCCAAGCGCATCCAGCGTGAAGCCGACAAGCTCAAACTGGGAGTCGAGATCGTTTGCGTGAATATGAACGACGCGCATCCGCCGGTCAAAGATGTGGCGCCGGCCTTCCAGGATGTTCTGGCCGCCAAGGAACAGGCCCGAACCATGGTGTTCGAGGCCAATGCCGAAGCGGAAAAAGCGCTGGCGGAAGGCAGCATCAAAAACATGACGATCACCAGCGAGGCGAAAGCCTACAAATACGAAGTCTCCAACGTGGCGACCGCGGAAGCGTTCCGGTTCCGGCA
>JAZUCR010000264.1:0-1741 GCA_045639225.1 Victivallales bacterium | reverse complement strand
TTTTCGCCCATGTCATGCCGCTCTTCCGGCTTGCTGCCGGTATAACGGGCGATCCAGTCCGCGTTGAGGTCGAACCGCGGGAAATCCTCATCCAGCAGTTCATGCAGGAGCTGAATGCGGGCACGGAGTTTTTCGGGGAAGAACAGATATCCTTCCGCTTCGGAATGATATCCGAGCCGGCAGTCGATCAGACAGAGGTCAAGCATCGCCTGGGAATTGACGATCTCCTCCTCGACGATCGCTTTCATTTCCGCCAGATGGTCGATCCGGTTGAAAAACATATCCTCGCGCAGGAAATAGAAGCGGAGAAGGTTTTTCGTGCTTTTCATCTGGAGACCGATCGCTTTGGCCAGGTTCATGTCGGCCAGCCGCGGCGGATTGTCCGAATATTCGCTCCGCAGGGCTTCGAGCAGCTCGACGCCTTTCTGCCAGGTGTCGCTCATATTCGTGCAGAGTTCCAGCGCCTCGGACAGCGTATGATGGTAGCCGAGACATTCGCCGATACGGTCGCCGCTGACTTCCGGGAAATTCTTCAGAATCCAGCTGGGTGAGTTCGGTTCACCGACGGGGAAGAGATGCTGCGGCCAGGCAATGCAGTGATGCAGCGGGCCGTACCATTCGAAGGACAGATTGGCGGGGAACTGGCGGTAAGCCTGGGAGAAATGATTCCATGCGGCGGCCGCGGCCCCGGCGTTATTGCCCCAGTCGGGCCGTGCCAGTGCAGTCAGGAAATCCTGCGCATCCGAGGCAAACGGCTCGAAGGAAAGTTCGCCTGCCGCTTTGTTCATCAGTCCCGGATAATTGCCGAAATACCAGCACTGCATCGCCGCGGATACCCCGTGTTCGTGCATGAACTTGTATTTGTCATACAGGTTTTCCGGAACGGGAATGAAGGGAACGGCGGCATTTTCGTGGGAACATCCGACCTGGATCTTGGCGCCGGTCCGGGGAGCTTTCGCCGTGGATTCGGCAAAGAGTTTCGACGGACCCACGTAAGCCAGCGAGTAGTCGAACACGATGCGTTTTTTATCCAGCTGCCAGGCGGCTCCACCGGATTCGAAATTGAACATCAGCGTGGCGCAGTCCGGCCATTTTTCGGCGATATGCAGCAGCCGTTTCATGAAATCCGAATCATCCCGCTGACCGGGCGTATAGAACCAGGCAATGTATTCCGCCGCGGGATTGTATTTGTGGATGATTCCGGAATAGAGCTCGGCCAGTTCGGCATAGATGTCGGCGAAATCCCGTTTGGAACAGACCGGACATCTGCCTTCTTCCTTATCCGGATGCGTGGTCTGATATGCCACGCAGGAGCCGTTGTCTTCGCCCAGCATGATGTTGATCACGCCGCCGAGTTTCGGCACCGCTTTGAAGATCTGTTCCATCGATTCGGCCAGATATTTTTTCCCGGCCTCGGTGGAAACGCAGAACAGTCCGAATTTATCGACTTTGGCGCCGATCAGTTCCGGATGATCTTTGGCATCCTCGAACGGAACCGAAAAATGGGTGTTGCCGAACAGTTTCGGTTCGCTCAGGAAAACATAGATGCGGATGCCGTAGCGGGCACAGCGTTCCACGGTGAGACGCAGCTTGGCGAAACGCTTTTCCGCATCTTTCCCGCGTCCGGGAAATACCGAGGAAGGCAGATCGCGGAAATACATGGTCAGCCACAGACCGTTGACGCCTTCGTGCGCCAGCTTGTTCAGATATTCTTCCGGATAATAATCCACATCATTGGTCA
>JAZUCR010000263.1:0-3155 GCA_045639225.1 Victivallales bacterium | reverse complement strand
GTGATACGGTCCGGGACGTGCAGCTGAAACCGCCCCGGACCGAGGTGGTTTTGCCGATTGCCGGAAAAGAGCGGAAATATTCTGCTGTCATTACCCTCTCCGCAGAAAAAAAACAAACGGCTTTCGCGATCGACGTCAGGAATTACCGGGATGGTCTTCTTTCCGTTCTGTGGCCCAGCGAGGAAAGGAACAACCGCCTGCCGATTCTGTATGGCACAGTGCAGCATGCATTCTGGCTTTTTGCCAATCACACTGCAGGAAAAGTGAAGGATATCAAAGCTGAAATCATTCTGCCTGAAGGTCTGAAACTGCTGGATCCAACGACTGATATCAAATATGAATTCTACCGTCGCTGCAAACTGGTCAAAAGTGAAAAGCTTTTCCGCGGTGGCAAACCATATGTCCGTCACACAATTACCGTGGAAGGGGCACTGTCTCCGGTCAATATCCGGAAGCTCGCTTTCCATCAGGGAATCACCATTTACATCGAATGTTCGGATCCATCGCTCATCGGCAGGAAAGTCCCGGTTTACACTAGAATTTATTCCGGAGAATTGTCCGAGGAAGAAAATATAACCATAGTGGAAATTCTGCCGGAAATCCGGGGTGTCGCCCCCAAAAAACTGGTTGTCCACAATTGGTTGTGGACCTGGAATCCTTATGCCGGATGCGTGGACGCCGTACTGAAAACTATGCGTGCGGCCGGTTTCAACGCTCTTGAGGCTGGCGGTGCCCAGTTTTATCCGGGTAGGCGTGAAGCATTCCGGAAATACGGATTCACTCTGATCAATAACATGTGGTGGGAATTCCATGGCAAAAAAACAGGTTTGCAGGCGGTAAAATACAACGGTTCAACAGATTCATCCCGGCTTTGTCCCTCTGCCATGCTGGCAGACGGCGGAAAATTTCTGTTGGAAAACCGGACTCGGCAGCAGGAAGATATTCGTGCTGGTTCTGATGGCGTGGTCTGGGATTTGGAGGGGCCATATTGCTGGGATGTCTGTTTCTGTGGATCATGTACGGAGAAATTCCGTTCATTTGCCGGGATCCCCGCAGAAACAAAACTTACCCCGCAGATTATCCGGGAACGGTATAATGGCCTCTGGGTCGACTTCTGCTGCCGTCAAAGCACAGAAATCTGCCGGATTCTCCGTAATCGATTCAAGCAAATCAATCCCAAGGCAAAATTCGGCTTTTACTCCGGTCTGCCTTCTTTCGATACGAAGGAAACTTACCGGGCGGACTGGTACGATGCCATCGGGGATATTGATTTGGCACTGCTCAGTTACTATACTGCCAGTTTTACTTCGCTGGATGATACCTTCAACGAAAAGATGAAAGAGCATATTGCCAAGCTGAAAACCGCAGCTGCAAAGAAAAATAATCCAGGGTTGCAGGTCTGGGCCACGCTGACACCCGGTTATGCCCGCAATTCTTCCATGGCACCCAGTGCGGAATTGGTCAAATTGAAAGTCCTGCGTTCCTTCGCTTCCGGAATGGACGGCGTAACCTTCTGGTGGTGGGGGCCGTTTGACGGAGATTATTATCGGAAATTGGCACAAGCGACCACTATCATTGGAAAGTATGAACGCTTTTTCCTTAAGGGTACATCCCCCGTTTCTCTGCAAATTCGGAATATTGACGGAAAACGTTTCTCAACATTTTCCTCGTCCGATGGTTCTGGGGCGGAATTTTTCATGCTCATGAATCATTCTTCCTTGCCACTTGATGTCTCTTTCCGGAATCCCCGCGGGCGGTCCTGGTACGATGAGATCGGTGGCGGAGTCTTTGCCGATCCGGTATTCCGTCACCGTATCCCTCCTTATGGTGTTTTGACTCTAATCAGCTTGATTAAATGACGCATGAAAAAAAACGCATATATTGCCGAAAAAGGTTCATTTACTCATCGTGGAAAATCCTGATTCCAGAGCCGAAATTCAAGGTGTCCCCTTGCAAAATCGGCAAAGGCGGTGTAATGTAAACAGATTATCGCCAACTGGCGGAAAGTGAAAAACAGGATGATGCTCGGAGAAACCAAGATGAAGGAATACGACATTCTCAACGGGATGGATTATCATGGACCGTCCGCCGGACCGGGCGGCCCGAAATACCGGCAGATTGCCGGGCTCCTGGCTGATTTTCTGCTGGCGAAAAAGCCGCCGCTCGGAAGCAAACTGCCGAATGACAAGGAACTGGCACGCCGTTTCAACGTCGCACTGATGACCATGTCCAGGGCACTCAACGAACTGTCCTCCCGGGGTATTCTGGAACGGAAGGTCGGCTCGGGCACTTTTGTCCGGGCGCTGACCGAGTCTGCCGCTCTGAATACCCGGAGGATCGCCATCGTATGCCATGAACCGATCATCCTGGAGGGCGGATTTGTCTCTTCGCTGCTGCCGGAACTTTACCGGCAGGCTCCGGAATCCGGTTTTGACCTCATGCAGCTCCAGCGAGCACCGGGAGAATATGCGGCGACGGTCAAAGACTTCCAGCTGGCGGGGATCATCGTCCTGAGTGCCGAGCCGGACTTCATGCCGGAACTGGCCGAAATGGCTTCCGGCGGGATGAATCTGGTCCAGCTGGGCATGTGGCAGCGTGCCTACCGGGCGTTCTCCTTCGGAACCGACCATTCGGCAGTCGCCAAACTGGCGGTCAAATATCTGTACCGTCATGGACATCGGGAAATCGGCTTTCTGGCCTCCTCGATCGCCGGCCGACTGCATCAGTCGACTGCGGAACGCATCCGTGGCTGCCAGCGGGCTTTGTGGGAACTGCGTCTGCCCTTCAACCCGGATTGGATTCTGGATGGCGAACCCGACCGTCTTCCCGGGCAGCTGGCCGCTTTGAAAGACCGGGGAGAACTGCCCAGTGCTTTCCTGCTGGGCAGTCTGCCGATGGCTCCCCGTGTTTACAATATCCTGCAGAGTCTGGATCTGAGAATCCCCGAGGATGTTTCATTGGTCGGATTCGATGAAGCCGGCCTGTGCGGACAGCTCACGCCCGGACTGACGGTATTCAGTCAGAATATTCCTTCGCTGGTAAAACAAGTTCTGGAATTTCTGCGTTCTCCGGACCGCGCGGCTGTCCACGGACCGGTTCCGCCTCTCCTGCTGGAACGCTCCAGCGTTTCTTCCAGAGAATGTCCATCGTCTCCC
>JAZUCR010000262.1:0-6576 GCA_045639225.1 Victivallales bacterium | reverse complement strand
CTGATGATTCCGTTCTGCTGGAAAGCTGTGAACTGTTCCCGCTGTCCGATCTGGCGGATTCGCCGAACGCGCTGAAGCCGCGGCCGAAGCCGGCTAAACGGGCCGCCGCGACGAAGCTGCCCGGTTCCGATCCCGCCGCCGCCAATATGACCGTTACGGGCGCCAATCTGCTGACCAATCCCGAGTTCACCGCCTCGTCGGCGAAAGCGATAACCCGCGAATGGGGGTTCTGGCAGGATAAAAATTCACACGGCACGTTCCGTCCGGAAGCCGGCGCCGACGGCAAATTCAGATTGGTCCAGCGCAATGCGTCCGGGGCATCGATCTACCAGTTTGTCAAGGTCGTTCCCGGCAAATATTATGAATTGCGCCTGACTTGTACCGCGGATTCTCCGGTCAAGCTGCATGCCCGCTGGGGCAATGAGCAGAAGCGCTGGACTTTGCCGAAAATGAACCGTGCCGCCGAAAGCGTTTCGGACGGAACAGTCCGGACTGCGGTCCTGCGTGTGCAGGCGCCCGAAAAGGCTTCCTACCTGGCTCTGATGTTCTCCGGCACGGGGACGCTGGCTCCGATCAAAGCGGAAGTGCATCAGCTGCAGTGATCTGCGCCCGAGGCGACCGCCTCACGCTTTTTTCCTTACCGCCAGATAAATCTTCGGGATCAGATATTTCAGAATGGCTGCTGCCGGCACGGCGAAGATCATGCCCGGAATGCCGGCCGTCAAACCGCCGAGCAGGACCGCGATGATGGTTTCCACCGTGGAAAGTTCGATCGAACCGCCGATCAGCCGCGGATACAGGAAGAGCTGTTCGAGTATTCCGTTGACGCACAGATAGGTGATATAGACGCCGATCAGGGTCCCGCCGACGTGGTCGGTGCAGAAGACCAGACAAACCGTCGTGGTAATGAAGATATTGCAGATCAGCCCCAGGAACGGCAGCAGGATCGTCATTCCGGACAGCAGTGCCAGCACCGGTGCATACGGCACATTCCAGAGGGAAAACGAGATCAGATAAAGAGGCACTTCAATGAGGATGATCCAGAGGTAACCGTGGATCCATTTGACGAACATATCGGCGATCCAGTCGATGATGTCGACCGCTTCCCGGCGGGAGTCTTCCGCCACTTCGGGCATCCAGCGGGTCTTGAGGATCCCGCGGACACACCAGTTGCCGATGCTTTCATCCTGCCGGCTGCCCGATTTGAATGAAGCCAGCTGCTGCAGGAAAAAGAAAAAGAAGAAAGCGGTCAGCAGCAGGTCGAAAAGAAACCGTCCGAGCGAAGAGAAAATGGCGATAATTGCGGAGATGATGCCGCGGCTGCCTTTGAAGGCCAGATTCGCCAGATCCTTATGATTTTTCTTGATATATTCGGGGACGGTTTCACGAAGGTTCCGGACAAATTCGCGGAACGCGGCTGAAGAATCCGAATGAGGCTTGGACGTCTTTTCCGAAGAAGCGGAGGAATCGGGAACACTCACTATGGAATCCAGCCCGGAAAAGGCTTTCTTGACCGCGGGACTGTCTTTGATTTTCTGTCCTGCGGAGACCATGGCGGGTATCAGCAGAGATCCGATCAGAAACAGCACCAGGAAAATAGTGGTCAGAAAAGTCAGCGCGGAACAGATGCAGGACCGGATGATCAGGTGCTGGTGCTGCTGCCGGGCCAGTTCTTCCGGAGTCGGGGGCGGTTTGCGCATCAGGCGCTGTTTCAAACGGCGGAACGGCTCGGCCACATGATCGAAGCAGGTTAAAATGTACCGGATGGGTGTCCATTGGAAAAATTTGTTTTCAAAGAATTTTTCCAATGGCAGGAGGAAACATGCCAGGATGATCCCGAACACCAGCGATCTGAGAAAAGTGGCCGCGAGGATAAAAATCAGAATGATCGCCAGTGCCACCAGGATCCCCGCGCCGGTTCCGGTCTTCAGGACGCCGGGAAACGTTTTTTCGCGTGAATGAGTCTCGTCTGCCATGTTATTTTCTCCTTAAAATGAAAGTCTTACGGTAAAAGATTTTGCCGGACGCGTCAATCAGATCCACGGTCCATCCGTTATTGGTGTCCAAGCTGTCTTGCAGATAAAGCAGATATGGGGCCTGAAGCCGGGAAAGTCCCATGCGTGACAGCGAGTCGATCATTTTGAATCCGAGCCGGGAGACTTTTTCTTTTTTCGGAATGATCCGGAACGGGCCTCGAGAGGATACGGCCATTTTCAAGGAGACGGCACTGACCGCGGCATTGACCGCTTCGGCTTCGGTATAAATTTGTCCGGTCTGACGGGAAGCGCCGCCGTAAGGCGAGCCGGCAGGATCGGGCCGGTCATCGCGGAAAAGCGCGCATCCGGAAAGCACCATAGAGACAGCAGAAGCAAATATGCATAACAAGCGAAAATGCTGTGACATGATTCATCCTTTCATTGATGAATTGTAAAATAGCTGTAATTTGAAAAAAATCAACTTGGAAAAGGAAAAATGCTTGTATTTATTCCCCGGCGAGGATATATTACGCCATTAAGTTGCATATTTGCGGAATTTGAATATGTTGCAAGGAATTTATGAAACCGGAAGATAAAATCTTGGTGATAGAAGCAAACCATAGCGGGATGCTGTATTTGCGGGATTTCTGGAACTACCGGGAACTCTTTTTCACTTTGGCTTGGCGGGATATCGTCGTGCGCTACAAACAGACGATAGTCGGGATCTTATGGACGATCCTGAGGCCGCTGGCGACGATGGTGATTTTTACTTTCGTCTTTGGAAAAATAGCCAAACTGCCGTCCGATGCCGGAGTCCCCTATGTGCTGATGGTGTTTGCCGGGATGCTGCCGTGGCAGTTCATCAGCGGCACGATCACCACGGGAAGCGATACGCTGGTCGGCAACCGGGGATTGATCTCGAAAGTATATTTTCCCCGGATCATTATACCGACTGCCAGGACCATAATGTCCCTGGTGGAATTGCTGATCAATGCATTTCTCTTTGTGCTGCTGTTCGTCTGGTATCGTTATATGCCGGCCTGGCATATCGTATTCCTTCCCGTGTTTCTGCTGATGGCTGTTCTGCTGGCTCTGGGGGTGACTTATTTCATATCTTCGCTGAATGTGAAATACCGGGATTTTCAGTATGTGGTGCCGTTTATCGTGCAGCTGGGCCTGTATATTTCGCCGATCGGGTTTTCCAGCGCAGTGGTTCCGGAAAAATGGCGGCTGCTTTATGCCTGCAACCCCGTGGTGGGAATTGTCGATGGAATTCGCTGGTGTCTTTTCAATTCACCGCTGATGATGGAATCCGTGATCGCCGCCGCAGTGATTTCCGTAGCGGTTTTCCTGTTCGGGATCTGGTTTTTCCGCAAAACGGAATCCGAGTTTGCCGATTTTATCTGAGCTGGAGAATGGGACAGTATGAGCGATATTGCAGTCAAGGTTGAAAATCTCGGCAAGAAATATGTGATCGGGCATTGCAATGAGGAATATGCTTGTTTCAACGAATATCTGACCGGGATCGGAAAAAATATTCTGCGGCGGCTGAAAAATCCGTTGCGCCCCTACGATGTCAGCCTGGAACTGGAAGATTTCTGGGCGGTGCGCAACGTTTCCTTCGAGTTGAAAAAAGGCGACCGGCTGGGGATCATCGGACATAACGGATCCGGCAAATCCACTACGCTGAAAATGCTGAGCCGAATCACGACTCCCACGGAAGGCCGCATTACCATGTACGGGCGAATCGCCTCCCTGCTGGAAGTCGGCACCGGATTTCATCCTGAACTGACCGGACGCGAAAACATTTACCTGAACGGTTCGATCCTTGGGATGACCCGGGCGGAAATCCGGGCCAAATTCGATGAGATCGTGGAATTTTCCGGTGTGGAAAAGTTTCTGGATACTCCGGTCAAACGCTTTTCCAGCGGCATGTATGTGCGGCTGGCCTTTGCCGTGGCGGCTCATTTGAACCCGGAAATCATGGTGGTGGATGAGGTCTTGTCTGTCGGCGATGTGGAGTTTCAGAAAAAATGCCTCGGCAAAATGCAGGACATTTCTTCGGATAACGGACGGACCATTTTGTTTGTCAGCCATAATATGGGAGCGATTCAGACTTTGTGCAACAAAGGTCTTGTTCTGGAACAGGGAAAAGTCATTTACTGCGGAGAAATCGGCGAAGCAGTCAGACATTACATCGAGAGCAGAAAAATGGCTGCCAATCAGCCGCTTGCGGAACGTTCCCGGAAATCCTGGGTGGATGGCAGAATCCGTTTTACCCGCTGTGTGCTGAAAAACAGCGAAGGGGATGAAGTTTTCTCCGTTCCGCTTGGGGCTAAAGCTGTGTTCGAGGTAGATTTTGACAGTCAGGAAGACATGGATGGAGATATTCAGATTTCGCTCAGTTTTTATAATTCTTCCAATGTCCGGCTTGCAACTCTCAGCACCCGCAATTTATCTATGATGACCAGGATCAGAAAGGGTTTTAATCAAATCCGCTTTATTGTGCCGCGCATGCCTCTGTATCCTGATTTGTTCAGTGTCTGCCTCTATGCAGAAAAAGATAACAGCGGTATGGCGCATATCACCGATGCGGCGACTTTCCAAACCACTGCCGGTTCTTTTTACCTTCCTTCCGCCTTCAGCAATTCTTATAAATCCCTGGTTGCCATCGACTATGCCATTGAAATGGTTCAATAATTCGAGGATTTCCGCAAATGCTTCCTGTCGTGTCTTTTCACTATAATTACAAAAATACTGCCCGTACGGTTAATATCGGTGATTATGTGCAGACGCTGGCTGTGGAAGCGTTTTATGACCGCTATTTTCCGGAAGCCAGGCGTATTTCTCTGGATCGTGATGAACTGGCATGCTATGACGGGGAACAGGCTCTGGTCATCATGCAGGGATGGTTTTCCAATCCGGGCAATCTTGATTTCATTCCCAGTCCGAACCTGACCCCCGTTTTCGTCGGCACACATTTCTCGCTGGACATCCGGAACGAATTGATCTCCCCTGCCTGTGATTTCCTCGCCAGGTTCGGAAAACAGGAAATCGGATGCCGCGATTTTTCCACCATGCACTATTGGCGCGCTTATGGCGGAAACGCTTATTACAGTCGGTGCCTGACCCTGACTTTTCCTCGGCGGACAGCTTGTCCGGAAAAACAGAAAAAGATATTCTGGGTGGATGTTCCCGAACGGTTCCGTCCCCTGATTCCCCCAGTATTTCACAACCATGCTGAATCGGTCTGCCAGAGGGCGTTCCGCTATCAGCCCGGTATGGAATCACATTTCAAGCAATACGCACGCGATCTGCTGAAAAAATACCGCGATGAGGCTGCTTGTGTGGTGACTACCGCCATTCATTGTGCCATGCCTTGCGCCAGCATGGGAATTCCGGTTGTGTTTATCAAGACATCCGATAAGAATACCGCCATCGAACGGTGGAGTGCATTAAACGGCGTCATTCCCGTTTATACGGAAAGCGATTTGGAAAACGGTATTATTCCTGACCGGATCCCTGACCCGCTGGAATTTGAAGAACTGAAAGAGAATATTCTCAAAAACACTTATTTTGCCTGCTTGCGCGCTATGGGACAGCAAACGGATGACGCAGAAACAGCAGCCGCCAGAAAATTCATTGCAGAATTCAACCAAACCCATGCACCTTCCTATGAGTCGCTTCGCACCAGAGATGCCATGGAGACGTTGTATGAATTATGGACGTTGAAAGATAAGCTCCGCGATTTCGAACAAGCTTGGCCATACCGTATTGTCTGGCCCTTGTGGAAAATCTACGGATTATCTCGTTGTCTCAAAGAAAACGGCTGGCGTTATACTTTTGACAGAATCAAAAAAACGATCTTCAAATGATAGGCAGAGAGCTTGTGATGGAACCCTGTATTTCAGTCATTGTTCCCGTTTACAATACGGCAAAATACCTGCCGACGTGTTTGGACAGCATATTGTCCCAGTCCATGCCCGATTTCGAAATCATCGCGGTCAATGATGCTTCCACTGACAATTCTCCGGAAATCCTGGCAGATTATGCCGCCAGAGACGCCCGTGTCCGGGTTGTCTGCCATGAAATCAACAAAGGCCTGCTGGCCGTTCGCCTGTCCGGCGTTCGGGCCGCCAGAGGAAAATATCTGCTGTTTCTGGATTCCGACGACTGTTTCCTTCCCGGTTTCCTGACTAAGCTCCGGACTGTCGCGGAAAAGAAACATGCTGATATGGTGCATTTCCCTTTGGTAATCCGGGATCGGAATCATACTCTTTCTCCCCGGGTGATCCGCCTGGCGGAAAAAAAGTCCAGACCTTTTGCACGTGAATTGCGGAACGCGGATATTTTCCGTAAATATTTTGTCGAAAATGCTTACGGCTGGTCCGCTGTCCAGAAACTCTACCGGACTGATGTCTGCCGAAAGGCCGTAGAAAATATCCCCGATCAATTTTGTCTTATGGCGGAAGATTTCTGTTTTTACACGGTCTGTTCCTTTTTTGCTGAACATTATGTGCCGATGAAACAGACGGGATATGTCTATTTCATGGATTCCGGCATCAGCAGCGATCAGAAAACCACCTTGGAGAAATTTCTG
>JAZUCR010000261.1:0-1829 GCA_045639225.1 Victivallales bacterium | reverse complement strand
TTCCCCCGGCGGAACTCAGCGCCATGCCGGCGGCCGGCGCTTCCGCGGCGGAATTCGTTTCGGCAGTCTTGGCGGCTGCTTTCGATGCGGGGATTTCTTCCGCCATGTTCATCACCGGGCCTTGCGCGGCGGAATCCGCGGCCATAAAGCCTTCTTCGCCGGCGGCATCCATCCGCGGGCCGGTTTCCCCGGCGGAATTCGCCGCTTTTTCCATCGCCGTTCCGGCTGCTTTTGTGTTGTCTGTTTCAACGGTTTCGGTCACGGCCGCTGTGGTCACGGCGCCGTTTGCCGGCACGGCCGGTTTCCGGGCGGAACGGTATACGAACGTTCCCCCGATCAGGAAAACAAAGACCGCGGCAATGCTGAGGATTCTCGGCCACTGGGATATGGGAGTCACAGCCGGCGATTCCGTTTTCTTCGTCTCTTTTTCCTGGTTTGTTGTTTGCTTTTCCTGGTTTGTCTGTTTCGCTTCCGCGCGGACCGCGTTCATCCATTTGTCATGGAAGTCCGCGGGCATCGGGGGCACGTCTTCCGCCATGCCTGCCAGCAGTTGATCCAGATTCAGTTCCGGGTTGATTTCTGTCTGACTCATGTCCGCAACCTCCTTTCACCCTTTTTGACGTCTCCCGGGGCGGAAAGTTCCCCTTCGGCGGATAAAATTTCACGCAGTCTCGCTTTGGCGCGGTTCACACGGCTTTTGACGGTGCCCTCCGTGGTGTCCAGCATCCGCGCAGCTTCTTCATAGGAAACACGTTCCAGCTGGGTCAGGACCAGCGCCTCCCGCTGATCTTCGGGCAGCAGGGCGATCGCCTCCCGCAGGCGGCGGCGCTCATCCTTCGCGACCACCTGGTCCTCCGTTCCGGGAGAGGTGTCCGCCGGATCAAAGCCCTGCTCTCTCATCGGTTCCATCGAAACGCTCCTGTCTCTCTTCTTCTTGCGCAGCCAGTCCATGCAGCAGTTGGCGGCGATCCGGTACACCCAGCTTTCAAAGGCGCAGTCCCCGCGGTAGCTCACCAGGCCGCGCCAGATGCGGATCATCGCGTCCTGGGCGCAGTCCGACGAAGCCTCCCGGTCGCCCGTGTAGTGCCAGCAGACCCGCCACACCAGCTGTTCCATCGGCTCCATCAGCTGCCCGAACGCCTCGGGATCTCCCCGCTGCGCCCGGCGAAGCAGCAATTCATCCATGCGCATTCCCCCTCCGCTTGCAATATGCTTTCCCCTATGATAGCATAACTCAGATACGAAAGCACCGTTTTTTTACCGGGATTCCGACCGGACCGAGGATTTATGATACAGACAGAGAACACCGCCATCGTGCTGCGGCACGTCAATTACCGGGACAACGACCGGATGGTTACCCTGCTGTCCCCGACGCGGGGCCGCATTGACGCGATCATCCGCAACTGCCGGAAACCGAAATCCCACAATCTCAATTCGGGCGAGCTTTTTGCCCTGGGGGACTACATGCTGCATGAAAACGGAGGGCACATTACCGTGACCTCCGTCCGCCTGATCGAGACCTTTTACCCCCTGCGCAGCGACTATGACCGCCTGACCTGCGGAATCTACCTGCTGAACCTGGCCGAGGCGGCTGCCGAGCCGGAGCAGCCGGACCAGGAGCTGTTCATGCTGCTGCTCCATACGCTGTCCCGCCTGACCTTTTCGGACCAGGAGTGGAAACCGCTGCTGGCGGGGTTCCTGCTGCATTTCTCCGCGTGCCAGGGTTTCAAGCCGCGGCTGAATCACTGCGTCTTCTGCGGAAAGCGGCTCGCGGAGGAGAAACCGGTCTTTTTTGACAGCGAGGAAGGCGGCGCGGTGTGCGAGGCCTG
>JAZUCR010000260.1:0-12388 GCA_045639225.1 Victivallales bacterium | reverse complement strand
CTTGCTACTCACCAGTTTTTCTTTAATTTTTTCGCCCTCGTTTAATACCAGAAGAATTGTAGTTAAACGCTGCTGTCCGTCAAGTACTTCCCACCAACGTGCGCCGTTTCTCTCTATTGGACGAACCACTATCGGCTGGAGAAAATATATGGAGCCATTGTCTTGCCTCATAAAAGAAAAAAGATCCTCAAGCAGATCGGTGATTTCCTTGTATCCCCACCGATACCCTCTTTGGTAGGAAGGAACAAGAAATTTAAACGTCCCGTCTAACAGTTCAGGAACAAGTATTGGATCGAACTTACATTCTAAGTCATGATCGTCCGGCATTGTGATGCTATCTCCTAATGTTAAGTTTCTCAACTATTTCAAGAGCATTATTTTTACTCATGCTGCATCATTCCAACAGAATAATACAAGTCTTTTTCTCAGCATATAAAATAGTAGCATACTATCCGTTATCTTTCAACTCCAGAAGGGAGTTTTTCCGGGAAATTTTGTATCTCTCTCTCGAATGGTATGGTTATTTGCGTTCTTCCAAAAATCGGGGTAGTTTGAGGGTAAATTGTCACGGCACGGGGTAGCGTGAGTGACAGAGATTTCAGAGAGAAAATCGCGGTTTTTAGCCGGAATACCGTCCCCGCGGGCATCTCGGGCAAAAAGCACAAAAGCCGTATTTCCCTGCTAATCAGGCAGAAAATACGGCTCTTTATCGGAACAATTTCCCGGCACTTGCCGTTGGAAATTGCAGTTTCTGGTGGAGGTTGTTTGCGTTCCTCAAACTGAGCAAGAGAGCACGTTCGTTTTGAAGAACGCGATCCACCATGGAAGATTTCACCTGAAAACGACAGAATCAATACCTCAAACATCCGACGGGAACGACAACAATTCCGTCCCTGCGCAGATAGGCATAATCCCCGGTCCCGGTAAGCACCATTTTAAAGGCAGGTGCATTCATATGGGTAGTATCGATTCTGGCCTCCAGTTTTTTAAGGACTTCAGCACCTTCTTCTATCAGTTTTCCACCGCCGAGCTTGATCTCGATCAATCCGTAACGACCATTTCTCAGGTGGATCACGGCATCACATTCCAATCCGGACGCGTCGCGGTAATGATAAACCTGTCCGTCTATGGCGTCGGCATAAACCCGCAAATCGCGAATGCACATGGTTTCGAACAGCAATCCGAAGGTATTCAGGTCGTTCAAGAGGTCTTTCGGTCCAAGTCCCAGCACTCCGACCGCAATGGAGGGATCGACAAAGTAACGGGTATCAGAGGTCCTTATTGCGGTTTTGGAACGCAGGTTGGGATTCCACGCTTCCATATCTTCAATGACAAATATTTTTTTCAGTGCAGAGATATAGGAATACAAAGTGTCATCGTCAAAAGCCGTATTTTCATTGGCGCTGATGTCCGCTTTGATAACGGTATTGGCCGCCTGGGCCCCCTGATGCCTGGCATACGCCCTCATCAATCGGCGTGTCCGCGCGGCGTCTCTGGAAACATGGTCCACTCGACTTATATCCGAATTGATGACTGCATCACAGTAGTCGAAGCCCTGTTCCAGCGCGATGGATTCCCGCATCTCCGTGGCTCTCGGCCAACCGCCGCGACAGACCAGAAATGCCAGTTGTTCGATGGATATTCCGTTTGTTCCGCTAAGTTCGCAGTTCCCTTGGAATAACGCCGAAAGCGAAATTTCTCCATTCGATTCTCCGGACTCAAACAGACTCATCGGTCTCATTTTCAATCGGGCGAACCGACCTGTCCCCGAATGATGAATATCTTTGGTTTCCGGAGGCACTGCTGAACCGGTCAGTATGAACTGCCCCAGCTCATCCCGGTGATCGACTTCGAATCTTATGGCATCCCACAGTTTCGGTGCAAGCTGCCACTCGTCAAGCAGACGGGGTGTCTTACCGGCAAGCAACGACTTGGGACTGACCTCCGCCATTTCCAGATATTGCGCCATTTTTTCCGGATCGGACATATAGAGCACACTTTTAGAGATTTGCTCGGCTGTGGTGGTTTTTCCGCACCACTTGGCTCCTTCGATGAGGACTGCGCCTTTGCCCTCCAGTTTCCGGGTCAAAAGCGTATCAGCGATTCTCTTCTTGTATTTCTTCATGACAGTAAACTCCCTTGATCTTCGATTCTCTGCCTACTATATCACAATTCGGGGGCTTTTTCAAGTCCAATTCGGTGGATTGTTGAGATTTCGTTCGGTGGATTGTGGAGATTTCGTTCGGTGGATTGTAGAGATTTCGTTCGGTGGATTGTGGATTTTTCATTCGGTGACTTGAAGCTGCAAACTTCGCTGACGTCAAGCAAATCCCAAGGGGAAAGTGCGGAAATTCAAAATCAGACTTTGAATTTCCGCACATTGCCAACGTCATGAATGCACCCGATCGGGGATATTTTTCGCAACTGCACTTGACTTTATACCCGAAAGGGTGTAAATTATCTGTGTGGCAGAAAATTTATCACCGAAAGGGTATAAAAATGGAAATAAAGGACTTTGTCCGCCAGCAGCGGAAGATCCACAAACTGACGCAGCGTGACCTGGCGGATCGCGCCGGGGTGGGCATCCGCTTCATCCGGGAACTGGAAGGAGGGAAACCGACCCTCCGCATGGACAAGGTCAATGTCGTTCTGGATATGTTCGGGCATCGTCTGGGAGCCGTGCCGGAACGGGAGGAGAAGTAACCAATGCGCCAGGCTCGGTCCCGACCGGGTACAAAGTGGAAAACAAGAAGCTCATCGTGGTCCCGGAACGGGCCGAACTGGTCCGGCGCGTTTTCTCGCGCTTCATCGAGATCCAGTCGCCGAAGCAGATCGCCCACGAGCTCAATCAGGGGGGGATTCGGACCAATCAGGACCGGGAGTGGACGACCGCGCACATCTACCGGATGCTCAACAACCGCACTTACATCGGCAAGGTCTTCTACAAAAACGAGGAATACGAAGGGAAACAGGAACGGATCATTTCCGACGAAATGTGGCAGCGGGTGCAGGAGATTCTGCGCTCGGATTCGCCGATCAAGGATCACAAGGGGAAGCTGGAGACGCTTGCCCCGCTGAAGGGGTTGCTCTACTGCGGGCACTGCGGCTGCCGCATGGGACCGACCTACTCGAAGAAGAACGATGTGATGTACACCTATTACCTCTGCACCAAAGACAGCAAGCGAGGCGAATCGATCTGTCCGGTGAGCCGGGTCACGGGCAGTGAGATCGAATCGGCAGTGCTGGTCCATCTCCGAAAGATTCTCTGCACGCCGACCATCGTCAATCAGCTGGCGCAGGCACTGAAAAAGCCAGGCAAAGAGGTGAGCGGATATCTGGACCGGCTGACGCCGCTGTGGGATGAGATGTTTCCGGCCGAGCGCAACCGGGTGATGCACCTGCTGCTTCAGAAGGTCACTCTTTACGAGGACCGGCTCGAACTGGAGATCCGCACGGCGGGAATGAAGCAGCTTCTGGAGGAACTGGACTATGAACGAAAGAATTGAACTGCTGGAGAACGGCAATACGCTCATCACGGCCCCGATCGAATTCCACTACGAGGACGGCCGCAAGCGGATCTTCTTCGCCGGACGGCCCGATGACCCGCCGATGATCAACGAACAGCTGGTCTCCGGCATCGCCCAAGCCTACCGCTGGCAGGAATTGCTGGACAACGGCGAGTTCGACTCGCCGGAAGCACTGGCGGCGGCCCTGAGCGTGAACGTGTCTTACGTCCGGCGTTTCCTCCGGCTGGCCTTGCTGGCTCCGCCGATCGTGGAGGCGATCATGGCAGGGAAAGCACCGCGCACGCTCTCCCTGACCAAGCTCGACACTAACCTGCCATTCTCCTGGCAGGAGCAGCTGAAACTCTTCGGCATGGCGTAAAAAGAAAAACTCCGGCATGGATCTGCACATCGCACTTCCTGGCCGGAGTTTTTTCCCGGATAAAGTTATGGCATGCTCTATGTTACTTGAATTTCGGTTTCTTTACATCTCCGTCCAAATAGACCAAGGTATTTTCCCCAGTCAATTTTTTCCCGAAGAAACTGATATTCTCAAGGGTGATACCCTCGATTTTTCCGGTCTTATCTTTACACTGGAGAAAAATATCCCCCGTAAAATTTTCGACTTTGCCGTTGACCACGATATCTTTGAAAAGACAGTTGCGGATCGTGCCGGGCTTTTTCCAGATATTGCACTCCTCGGAACGAATAGAAATGAAGAGCATTCCGAGACCATCGGAATGAATGTTGATACGTTCGAATTTCATGTCTTCCATCGGCATTGCACAGGAAGCCTGAAGCATAAACACGTTATTGCTCCAGAATTCAGTGTGAGGTCTGATGACTTTAGCCGTGTGAATGATCTCGATATCGTGGAATTTGAGATTTCGGAAATACGGAGCAGTACACTCGTAACCGATACGAAACACGTTTGCGCTGTCGTTCCAGAAGACACAGTTGTCTGCTTCAATACTTTCAACGGCACGTTCCTTTCCGTAATATTTCTGATCCAGCGCAATCTCTGTAGAAAATTTCTTATGGACTTCAGAATTATTAGGCAAGCTCGGCAAATCCGCTTCGCCTTTGACCGCAATAATATCATCCTGCGCACGGAAGAAACAGTTGGTGATCTTCACGTTCTGACAGTTGCAGATATCCACTGCGTCATCATTGATCATGCGCCCGCCGCAGAGAGCGATACTGTCGATCTTCACGTTTTTGCAATCGCGCAGCACCAAATTCCAAAGACATGGATCCTTGGAAATGATGCCCTCGATCACAAGGTTATCGCAGTGGCAGAAATCCATGCACAAGTCAACATAGCGCCGTGGATATTTTTCCTGAGACAGCACACCGCGTCCGCAGACGCGGATATTATTGCCGGAGGCGATCAGGACCCCGTGAACCAGTGAACCTGATTCAAGATATAATGTCTGATTGCTTGTCAGCACGATCTTACCTGCCTGATGTTCACCCGGACTGAACCAGATCACGTTCGGATCCGATTTCTGCGGCTTGTTGGTCTCAGGCGCTTTCCCGAACAGAAGGAGCGGCATGTTGATACGTCCATCCGGTTCAATGGAGATAATAAAAGGTTTTCCTGCTTTCAGCACCAAGCTGTTTTTCTCATGGCTCATGACCTGCAAAGAATTATTTTCCGGCAGGATCTCCACCTTGGAAAGGTCCCTTTGTGAAGTGATTTCAATGAGAACATCATCTCCCTCCATGTCAAATGAACCAAAAGCATACGGAGAATCCGTATCTTTGATCTGAACAGGTCCGCCCGCCATGAAAAGATCAAGCGTCTGGCCATTGACCTTTACGGAATAAGCAGCTGCAGGCACTTGCTTTTCAATAGGATTTCCATGAAGTTTCATAACATTTCCTTTCTGCTCTGGCGGAAGTGGATTGCATATTCAATTGTATCCATTCGTATTTATTTTTCCGTCACTGCTGTCCGGCATTATCTGCCATAATCCTATCCTTTAATATCGATTTTTCCACTTACTATAATGTACACCCCAAAAGGGAGAAATACAAGTTCAAGTTATTGGTCAGACGTTTTTTTCTGGCTTTTTTCTGAACACGAATGCCGCGGTGCGCGTGCTGTGAACTGGGCCCCAGATGGCCTCGTTTCCTACGATCCCCACCATCCATCTCCCTTTGGGGCCTACTCGCGCGGTAGGGCCCCAGAAACGCAAAAAGGCGGCAAGATTTCTCCTGCCGCCAGTTCGTGGTGGGGTTACCGCTCCGGGAATCCGTAAAGCCGCCGCTGCTCATTCCAGTCCTCTGGGATCGGCTGCTCGGTGAGCTTTGCGATAGACAGCCCGCCCGGTTCGATCCCAGCGAGAATCGCCTCCACGATGTCCGAGGAAAGATTAAAAGTTATATAATTATCCGTTATCTTAATTTTTTCAAGTCATAAGATAGAATACTATCTGTTATCTCTAAACGTGAGGAATGGTTTTTTCTCGGATTTTGGTATCTCTCTCTCAAATGGTATGGTAGTTTGCGATTTTTCGGAACACCCCCCTGTTTCGAGGCTGAATTGTCACAGCACGGGGTAGCGTGAGTGACAGAGATTTCAGAGAGAAAATCGCGGTTTTTAGCCGGAATACCGTCCCCGCGGGCATCTCGGGCAAAAAGCACAAAAGCCGTATTTCCCTGATAATCAGGCAGAAAATACGGCTCTTTATCGAAACAATTTCCCGGCACTTGCCGTTGGAAATTGCAGTTTCTGGTGGAGGTTGCAGTAAAAACTGCGAAAATTCTCTCAGCCTCAAAACGTTCGCAGATATTACAGAATGGTTCCTTATTGCAATTTAACGGAAAAGTCAGCGGGGGGACGGGTTGGGGGCTGGCCCAAAGGACAGGATTCCGTTGAATTGCAATTTGCCAGCCTCAAAAGGAACCATGCAGAAGTTTAACGAACCTGTTCGGATCGCACCATTCAGAAGTTTAACGAACTCCCGACCTATGGAAATCGGGAAACAGAGCTCAAACGCCGGATTTTCTCGCGCGCGCATAACGGGGTTGCAAAAATTCCATCTCCTCACGCGGCGAGCCTTTCCCGGCGGTATCCGTGAAGCAGTCCGCCGAGGAACGACACCTCCCGGACCGGTGCGTCCATGTCCTGCGGATACGGTATCACCATGTTGCCGCCAAGCCCCTCATGGGGGCGATAATGGTTCCAGTATTCCAGATACTCTTTGACCGCGATCCGCAGTTGTGCCGCGGATGTGAAAATCATTTTATCCAGGCATTCGATCTTGATGGCTCGGATGAAGTTCTCCATCCGGCTGTTCATCTGCGGGGAGAACGGCGGCAGTTTCTTGATCTTCACTCCGATGGATTCGAAGATCATGTCGAAACGGCGATGGAACAGAGGGTCGCGGTCATGTATCAGATATCTCTTTCCCAGCATGAATCCGTCCCACATGTCGCACATGTTCCGGGCAATCTGCGTTGTCCAGTTGCCGTCCGGATCGTGAACGATACCGCCCAGCCGGACTTCTCTTGTCCCGATATCCATGAAAAACAGCAGACTCTCCCGAATCAGACCCGATGATGTGAGCCGCTCCACTTGGGCGAAGTCCGTCGCCGCAGTCACATACTGCTGCGTTTCGATAAACTGATCCCAGTCGCCGCGAAGTCTGCGTTCCGGGTCGGGCACGATGCCATGCTTGTCCAGAATGTTCTTCACCGTGCTGGCGGAAATGTCATATCCCAGGTAATTCATGGTCCCGGCAATGCGCTTGTATCCCCATTCGGGGTTGCGTTCCGCCAGCCGGAGCACTTCCTCGATGATCTCCGGGGACTTCGATTTGCGGCCGCGCTTCTTCTGATTCACGCCGGTGCTGTCATATTTCGCGCCCACCAGCTGATTATACCAGTTGCGGATCGTTCCCGGAGCCCATGTAGGTTCGACGGACGCCAGCAGAAAATCGTTGAGCTCTTTCCCTTTCCGGGCCAGGCGGCGCTTGTCGGATTCCGTCAGTTCAGGGTGAGCCCTGCCGGTCAGAGCGGTGAGATGCTCCTCATAGATGCGGATCTTCTCCGCCATATAGTCGCTCATCTTCTGCATGTTGGAAAGAATGGTCCGAAGGTCGCCGTCCTTGACATCCTGCATGAAAGACATCAGGCGATTCACCGTCTCGTTTACCTGTTTGCTGTTCATATATGATCGCTCCTTCCGGCGCAGCCGGATGCTGTTGTTATCGCAGTTCGCGGTAATATAATATACACCGGGAAGGGACGCATCTCAAATGAGATAAATGGGAAAAACGGATTTTCAGCGGCTGTTCAGAACGGCGCTTGGCTGGTTGGAGGAATCTTGCCGACTTTGGCGTTTCCGGGGTCCTGTGGCGCGGGTTTGCGGCAGGGCCGGGAAAACAGGGCGGGACGGCGGGACAATGCTGGCAGAGCGCGGCACGGGGCGCGACTCCACCGATAAAAAAAGTCAGTAGAAAGTTCTCGCACAACGACAGACAGGAAGGAGGGTATTTTCAACTATCTACTGACACCTTTACAGTAGCATCAAATTGAATTTTTTCAAGTGCTGAGGCGCAAAAAACATAACACGCCGGAAAATATCGCAAAATTATGCATTGTACGTCTGTTTTTATGTTGCAATATCCGGTATCCGGCAGTATATTACTCTTTTACCCATAAAAATGAGTCAAATAATTAAACAGAGCGGATACGAATTACATGTTCAAGAAAATCTGGACGCCCGACATGATTCAGGATGTCATACTCGCCGCCAATGGCAAGGAGCCTTTGAATTCTCATTATTTCTCCACGAATCACCCCAGCGTATATGCCGCCGCCGAACGGCTTTTCGGTTCCTGGGGCAATGCCATCACCGCCTGCGGACTGGATTACAAAACCATTCGGAAATATCGGGTATGGAACCGGATGCGGATTGTTTCAGCCATCAGGAAACGGTATCAGAACGGGGAACCCTTATCCAGCAATTATGTGCAGCGGAACGTCAAAACGCTTTACATGGCGTCCATCCATCATTTCAAATCCTGGGGCGAAGCGGTTCGAATGGCGGGACTGGATTACGAAACCATCCGGATACGCCGGAGCATGACTGAAGACCAGATCCGCAAGGAAATACTCCGTCTTTACAGTCTCGGGGAAGATCTGGCTTATCCCAACATGCGCAAGAATCATCAGTATTTACTGGCATACGGCATGAAGAAACTCGGCGGTGGCAGCTGGGCCGAAGCCCGCCGATCCTGCGGCATCATGGATAATTTCAGGTTGCCCGCAAGCAAACGTTCCAGCCATCGCCGTTCCAGAATGATCAGGCAGACCATATTTTGATTCCAGACCGGTCAAGATTGCTCCGAGTGTCGATGCTCAGGAAAATCCGAAGTATTTTGTAATAACGGGCTGGATTTTCCAGGCATACGGCGGCAATGTATAAGCCGCCTACCACGACGCTCATTCCGCAAAGCATCGGAATCCCGCCGCCAACCGGGGAAAGTCGGCGATTTCGTTTCACGCGAAACTGGGTGCTAAAGACTTTCCTCTACCCCGGCCAGTCGATCAATTATCTGCTTCCTCCGTTCTGAAAGCCCAATTCAAAATAATTATTCAAATTCCTCATTCGGATTATTCAGTCAAAACCCGAAGGATGTCCGCACAGGAAATCACTTTCTCTCGTAAATCGTTCAGCGAATAGTAATAGTGGTTGCTGGCCTCGAACCCGATCCGGGAATCGCGCCGTACAATCTCATGCAGCCGCTGCGCCAGAGAGATTTCTTCCTGGACGCATTCTTCCATGACAGCTTTGTTGAAACCATGGTTCCGCGCCATGACGAAACGGATTTGCAGCCAGGCGCTCCGCAGATGACAATACGCGGCAATGGCAATGGTCCGCAGTTGCGTGAAATCGGACTGTTCGTTTTCCCCCACCTCGTCCGCGGCCTGATCCAGCGTATCCAGCCCTTGCTTCCATCCTTCGGTCAGCAGACGGAATTGATTTTCCAAAATTTCTTCCGGATACACGCCCCGCCAGGTGGCAATGTCATCGTATGGGAAT
Organism: Victivallales bacterium; assembly: GCA_045639225.1. Taxonomy (GTDB): domain Bacteria; phylum Verrucomicrobiota; class Lentisphaeria; order Victivallales; family UBA1829; genus SIG94. Next base: position 2,830 of record JAZUCR010000260.1, on the reverse strand, counting down.
CCGATCATGGTCGCCTGGTAACCGCTCGGTTTCAAATGCAGCAGATTCATCGGTCCGTAATTCATCGGCGCAGTATAAAGCACGCCGCCCGCATCGAACGGGAATTGCCGGAATGCCTCGCTGAACTGTTTCCACGCCCGGCAGACTTTTTCCGCCAGCGCGAAATGATACTTCGAAGCGGCGATTTCCTCCGGCGAAGCGGTCAGCAGGTCCAGATTTCCGCCCGGAAATCCGCCCTGTGTCCAGCTCAGCATCAGTCCGGAGACCCCTTCTTTCTTCAGATTGTTCAGATGTTCCTCGATCAGATACGGGACGGGAATATACGGAACCGCGGAAAGTTCCCACGAATTGTTGATCTGGACTTTCGCCGTGATTTTGATGCCCTTTTCCCGGGCATACGCCCAGGTCCCGGCAGTTTCCGCACTCGGTCCGACCTGCGAAATAGAATAATCCACCAGATACTGTTCCACCCCGCCGATGTGAGTCCGCATTCCCCATTCGCTTACGCTGCAAATATATACGTTCCGGGGCAGAAAGTCCATCACGCTTTTTTTGAACGGAAGATGGTCCGGATCATTCCAATGCCGCCGCCATGCCCAGTCGTAAGCGATCATTTTCGCTTCGGGATCGGCGGCATGCATTCCGCGTTCCATTGCCCTTACGATGTCCGCAATGATTTTTTCCGGTTTTACGTTCCGGCAGCTGGGGCAGTTCCCGCTCTCCGCGATGTAATGGCAGTTGGTCGGATTTTCCGACATGGTGATGCAGAATGCCCCGCCTAGCCCATGGACTTCGCCGAACAGCTTTTTCATGGAACTCTCAAGCCATTGCAGAGGTTCCGGCGAACGGGTGGTGCAAATCGTTTTCGTATGATGCTCCGGATCGTCTAAACCTCCCCAGAGCGGTTTCTTCCGGTAAAAATCCAGTGGCATGCACCGCGGTTCATTCAGATACAGATATACTTTGATCCCGGATTTTGCACAGCGCTCCACGATCCGTTTCAGATTCGACAGCCGTTTTTCCCAGCCTTCGGAGAATTCTTCCGCTCCGGGAATCGGATTCAGCAAATGCAGCAGGGCATGCATCCAGATTCCCTGAATGCCCATGGAGGCATATTGCGCCAGCAGATTTTCCGGCACGGGATCAAGCGTTTCGGCATTCCCCAGAACATCTCCGCAGCTTGCCGCATAGGAATGGATGTAGTTGAAATCAAAACGGTTTCTGCCGTCGATCTGCGGGCGCGCGCAAAACTGTTCTGCAAAGGCAAACGGCGGTTCCAGATAGTTCATCCGGTCTTTCGGAAAATATTCCCGGAGCGTCTTTTTCAAGTGTGTCGTTGCCGCCTGCTGCGCGGCTGTAAGCGGTTCATATTTCAGCGGCGGACAGTCCGGTTTGAGCTGACCGAGTTTGGTCCAGAAAAAATCTTCCTCTTTGAGCGTATGAACCATCTTTTCCGGTGTCCAGTCCAACAGTTCCAGCAGTTGACCATACGGCAGCAGATGCCAGTTACGGCGGATCAGGGAAAGATATCCGTGGCTGATCCATTTCGGATTCACCTGCGGTGTCGAATTCAATCCCATTTCCGCTGCTGCGTTGCGCACTACCGATTCGGAACAATGCAGGATCATGGCTATCTTTTCGGGCGACACCAATTCCCAGTTGCGCCAATCCAAAAAACATCAGGATGACAGTCACTCTGGTGGCAGGAAAGCAGAAATTGCCTCAGAAAAGATTAAAACTTTGGAACCGTTTTGTCCCGGATAAAATTACTTTTTACGGACGGAGGCCGCGGACAATTTATCGACTAGAGCACGGCAGAACCGGGTGGTCAATTCGAACAAGCGCCGCTGGTCTTCTTCGCCGAGTTCGGACAACGCTTCCAATTCCGACTGATCGATCGCATCAAGGACCTCACGGCAGACCTGTTCGCCTTTCGCTGTCAGGCGGATGACTTTTTTGCGGTGGTCGGTTGGATGGAATTCGCGAATCGCCAATCCTTGTTGTTCCAGATCGTTGAGCACCACGGTCATGGCCTGACGGAGCATATTCGTTTTCTCGGCGAGGACGGCAGGTTCCATCCCTTCGGGATGTTCGGCAAGACACTCGAAAACCCACACCATATTCAGGGAAAGATCGCGGCTGCGGGCAAGTTTCGAATATGCCGTATCGGTCTGTTTCCAGGCGGAAAAACAGGATTTCAGCCACTTCTGCTGGGTTTTTCTCGGAACCTTCATCTTTGCATCTTCCCCAAAAAATTGCGTCTATACCACGTTCGGAAACGTAATATAGACGCATTTGTCATGAATGCAAATTCAGCTTTGGTAAAAAACGGTCTTTCCGGCCGTTCACCGCTTGAAATGCTTCATCGCAGCCTGGATGGCCTGACGCAGATTGCCGACGATCTCTTCGATTTCCTCGTTGGAAACCACCAGCGGCGGCGCGATCACCAGCATGTTGCCGTTGTTGCGCAGGATCATGCCGTGTTCATAGCACCAGTCGCGGATGAACACGCCGTATTCTTCCTTGAGTTTGGCGCGGGTCTCGCGGTTGTCCATCAGCTCGATCGCCCACAAGGTGCCCATGCCTTGGATGTCGCCGACCACGTCGAATTCGTAGAGCGAGGAGAGTTTTTCCTTGAGGATCTTGCCCAGTTCGGCAGCTCTTTCGACCAGATGGTCACGTTCGAAAATCTCGATGTTGGCCAGTGCGGCGGCGCAGCTGATACCGTGTCCGCCGTAGGTGCTGCCGCTGCGGAACTCGTTGCCGGGGCCCTGGAAAGCCGAGGCGATTTTCTGGGTCGTGATGCAGGCTCCCAGCGGGGCGGAGCCGC
>JAZUCR010000259.1:0-17235 GCA_045639225.1 Victivallales bacterium | reverse complement strand
TTCAAATCGAACTTCATCGGGATCCCGACGGACTGTCCGCACCGGGAAAAGAACGGCTGGACCGGCGATGCCGCGGTCGCCGCGGAAACCGGATTGTGGAACTTCGACATGGAACGCGGCTTTGCCAATTTCACCCGGATCGTAGCCGATACCCAGCGTCCGAACGGACAGCTGCCCGGCATCGCGCCGACCGGCGGCTGGGGTTTCAACTGGGGCAGCGGTCCGGCGTGGGACACCATTCTCTTCGAATATCCATATCAGGTCTATCTCTTTTACGGAAAAACCGATCTGATCGAACAGTATTACGACCGTTTTCTGCTGTATCTGGAATACTGTGAAACCCGCGAGGAAGAGGACGGTCTGCTGGACTTCGGTCTGGGCGACTGGTGTCATTGGGACCGGGCGGCGATCACTCCCGTGGAAGTGACTTCGAGCGGATACTATTACCAGAATCTCCTGCGGACGACGTTCTTTGCCGATCTGCTCGGCAAAAAAGCCGATGCCGCCGACTGCCGGAAACGGGCCGAACGGATCCGCAAATCGTTCCAGAAGAAATTCGCCCATGCGGACGGCACCTTTGCCGACAGAGCCCTGACCGCGACCGCGGCGGCTTTGTATTTCGGACTGACAGATGATCGCAAAACCGAAAAAAGTGTCAAGGCGCTGGTGAAACAGGTCCGGGAACATGAACACAAGGCGGATTTCGGGATTTTCGGAGCAAAATACATTCCGCGGGTGCTGGCGGATCACGGTTATGCGGATGATGCACTGGAGATCATCACACAGAAGGAATTCCCCGGCTGGGGGTGGCAGGTCGAACACGGCGCGACTTCGCTGTGGGAGGAATGGAACGGTAAAAATTCGCAGAATCATATCATGTTCGGCGACATCTCCGCGTGGATGTATCAGTATTTGGGCGGGATCCGTCCGCTGAAGGAAACCCCTGGCTTCCGGAAATTCCTGATCCAGCCGTGTTTCGTGAAGAAGCTGGACCATGTGAAAGCGTGTCACCAGTCGCCTTGCGGTCTGATCCGAAGCGAATGGACACGGAAGAACGGGAAGATCCGGTGTGAATTCGAGATTCCGTCGGGAAGCCGGGCCGACATCATCCTGCCGGGAAAAACCATCCGGAACGCAGCCGGGAAAATCACCGAAACCGCGAACTGACCGATATTCCAAAACCCGTTCACTTTCCGTTTTTTTTTCGCTCCGGACTGGAAAAAGACGCGAACAGGATGTATAGTAAATGGTAATTAACGGTTAATTCGGAGAATCAATCATGGCTGATATCATATTGGATTTTGAAAAGCCGATCGAACAGATGGCTGCGCGTCAGGCGGAACTGGAAGAATCGCTGAGCAGCAATCCGGAGATCGCCGGCGAACTCAAGACCCTGAAAAAACTGATTCAGGAAACCAAGGCGGCGATCTATTCCAATCTGACACCCTGGCAGCGTGTCCAGATGGCCAGACATCCGAACCGGCCCTATACTTTGGATTATATCGAACGCATTTTTACCGGATTCATGGAATTTCACGGCGACCGCCGTTTTTCCGATGACCCCGCGGTCGTCGGCGGTTTCGCCAAACTGGACGGCCGGACCGTCATGGTGATCGGAACCCAGAAAGGCCGCAATACCCGTGAAAACGTGTTCCGGAATTTCGGCTGTCCGCATCCGGAAGGTTACCGGAAAGCCCTGCGGCTGATGAAGATCGCCGACCTGGCAGGCGCGCCGATCATTACATTCATCGATACTCCGGGGGCCTTCCCGGGAGTCGCCTCGGAAGAACGGCATATCGGCGAAGCCATTGCCGTGAATCTGCGCGACATGTTCGCCCTGACGGTGCCGGTGGTCAGCGTGGTGATCGGCGAAGGCGGCAGCGGCGGCGCGCTCGGCATCGGCGTCGGCAATGAAGTGCTGATCATGGAAAACGCCTATTATTCCGTCATCACGCCGGAAGGCTGCGCGGCGATCCTCTGGAAAGACCGGGCCTATTCGGAAAAAGCGGCGGAGGCTCTGCATCTGGCTGCCGGCGACCTGCTCAAACTCGGCTTGGTGGACGGCATCATCAAAGAACCCCTCGGCGGCGCCCACCGCGATTACGATACCGCCGCCGCTCTGGTGAAAAAGAGCGTGTCTGACGCTTTGTCCGGTCTGACCGGCAAGACGGGTGAACAACTGAAAACCGAACGTTATGCCAAATTCCGCAGAATCGCATTTTATCAGGAAAATGCCAAGAAAAAGGAAGCGGGTAAATGAACGGCTCCCTGGTCGTCAGACCGGCGGCCGTCAGTGATGTTGACAATATACTGAACCTGCTGAACGAATACGCGGCGAAAAAACTGCTGCTGAAACGCACCCGCGAAGATCTGCTGGAAAAGCTGAAGAATTTCCGGGTGGGCGAACTGGACGGCGAATTCGCCTGCTGCACCGCATTGCGGGATTTCGGCGACCATCTTTACGAAGTCCGCTCCCTGGCAGTCTGCGCCAAATTCAACAACCGCGGCCTCGGCTCGCAGCTGGTGACCGCGGTGCTGGACCAGCTCCGGGAACAGGGACACCCGGCCCGGGTTTTCGCCCTGACTTACCGGGCGCATTTTTTCTGCCGGCTCGGATTCCGCATCGTCAGCAAGGAACTTTTTCCGCAGAAGATCTGGAGCGACTGCGCGGTCTGCACCAAAAAAGACTGCTGCGATGAAACCGCGGTCCTGCTGGAACTGAACATGGAAAAGAAACATCGGGACGAACTGGAGTCTGCCCGGATCCGCGAAGATTTCCACGGCGTGTTCGAAGATCACGTGGACCTGTTCGTTTACGGGACCATGATGAGTGATCCGCATGTGCGGCTGCTGCTGAACCGCAAGGTGGAAAGTGAACCCGCCGTCCTGCACAATTATATGCGTGTGGTGCCGCCCGGAGCCTTTTATTTCGTAGTCAAACAGCATGGTGCGACCGCCACGGGCCGTCTGCTCAAAGACCTTTCGCCGGAAGAACTCCAGCGCCTGGATGCGTTCGAAGATGAAGGCAATCTCTATTTCCGCCGCGTGGTGGTGGTGCGGACCGCCGACAACCGGCGCCGCCGCTGCATGACTTACGTCGGCAATATCCCAGCCCTGCAGAAAGCGTTCGGCAAGGAGATCCTGTTCGAAGACCGCTACAGCCTGTATCTGGAACGCAAGATCGACCAGCTGATCGAAACCATCGATCCCGACCGGCGCGAGATCACCCGCCGGGCGCTGCGCGAACTGATGGGCTCCGCGGTCGATTCCCTGATCGAATCCCATTTCGACGGCAATTACATCTGCAATTATATCATGGTGCAGGCATTCAAAGATGCCCAGCCGCCGCTGCTGGCCGATGTTCTGCAGCGGGAAGAACTCCGGCCCTATGCCGACAATTACATCAAGTTCGCCTGCAAACATATCATCTTCAACCAGTTCGTCGAACAGATCCGGCATCATTTCCCGGATTCGGTCCGGCTGTCCCGCAAATATTTCCGCCACGGACTGGCCCTGCTGCTGGGATTCCTCTATTACAACCGCCACAGCGTGCAGATCGAAGCGATGATGAGAGAAAAATCGCTTGATCGTATCGTGCCGGGCCGTCTTTACGGGGATTATGCCGTGCTCTGCATCAATCTGGTGGAAGAGATCTACTGCAGGGAAGAAATGCGCGGGATCTGCGACTATGTGGAATCACACTGGTATTCCACCCCGACGCCGCTGGGCGCGGAACTGGAATTCAGTTACCTGGGCGCCCGGGCTGTCGTCGGCGAACCGGGAGAAGATCCCTATTTCGACGGCTTTTACTGGTTCAACGATTTCGATCTGCAGCGGCGCACCTGGCGCATGGGCGGACATGTGGACGCCCATCGGGACATCGCCGCCGGAGCGGACCGGCACCGCGGGTTCTTCGAATATGCATTCGGCCGTTTCAATATCGTCGGCGATCTGTCGCTCCCGCTGTTCGACTGTCCCTGGGGCATGTCCAAACTGATCAACGAGGCGGTGCATTTCCTGGGCATCCCGCCGCACAGCCTGCATATTTCCATGGAACTGCCGCGGCACAAACTGCCGTATGATGCGCTGAACCGGCACGAGGAAAGCGATCTGGTCTGTCTGCTCCTGCTCGGCGGCGATCTTCATAAAGACGAAAACGGTCAGCTCCGCGAATGGCGGATCTTCAACGGGGAGCTGGACACCAACATGATGGGTTCGCTCAACTTCTCCTCCCGGAAATTCCACTACAGCCGGCCCGAACAGAGTCAGGATGAAGCCGCCGATGTCATGGAATACAAATTCATGCGCCTGCGGGCGGAAGAAACCGATTATTCCAATATCATCATCGCGCTGAAAGGATATCAGTTCGGCGCGCATCCGCGTCCGCTTTCGATCCCGACTAAAGGCGAATCGGAACTGCCGGAACAGACCTTCATGCGCCGCTGGGCGGCCAATCCGCAGCCGATCGGACGCGATGAGATCAATTCCTTCCTGGAAAAAGTCGAACGCGGCATCCGGGAAGAATATCAGAGCAATGATCTGGGGCCGCGCCGCCGCGCCGCTCTGGACAGCATTGCCGCCGCCCTGACGGAAAAAAATGCCTGGATCGAACGCAATCTGAAGAACGGTCCGGCGGATTGATCCGCTGACCATACCGATGAAAAAAGCCGGCGTCCGCAAAACGGAGCCGGCTTTCGATTTTACCGAATGGAAACGGTCACTTGATCGGAGCGACGGTAACCTTCAGGCTCTTCTTGGCAGCTTCGACAGCACTATCGACAGCCTTGTTGAGAGCTTCGTTGAGCAAAACGCCGCGGATGTTTTCCTTGACCTGGGCCAACGGAGCGACACTGGCAGGCTTTTTGCTGTTCAGCTTGATGATATGATACCCGAACTGGGTTTTGACAACCGGGGAGAGCTCGCCGGGCTTGGTCAGTGCGAAAGCGGCTTTTTCGAATTCGGGAACCATCATGCCGCGGCCGAATTCACCGAGATTTCCGCCGTTTTTCTTGCTGTCGCAGGCGCTTTCCGCAGCAGCCAGTTTGGCAAAATCCGCACCCTGCTTGAGCTGGGCCAGGATTTTGTCCGCTTTGGCTTTGGCTTCTTTATCCTTCTTGGCCAGCTCGGCCGCATCCGGTTTCTGGGCGGCATTCGGGTCCGGCATCGTGGAGATCAGGATATGCGCGGCATTGACCATTTCGGGAGTTTTGAATTTATCCTGATTTTCCCGGTAGAATTTTTCGATATCGGCATCCGTGACTTTGACGGTCGGACGGATCTTTTCATCAACATATTTCTGAATGGCAGAGAAGCGGACGGCATTCGGATCGCTGACGAGCTGATTCTTCACATCGTCCAGTGTCTTGCCCTGCAGCTTCAGCTGTTTTTCGATCATATCGAGCTGTTCTTTCGGCAGGGATTTGAGTTTCTTGTCGAATTCAGCCAGGACAGTTTCCTTGGAAGACTTGTAACCGGCCTTTTCAGCAATGGTCAGCAGGACTTCCGCCTTCACGAGCATGTCGATCATCTGCTTGGACTGCGCCTTGATCATTTCCGGCTGGAGCTGGGCGATGTATTCCGGCGGCACCTTGCCGAGCTGTTTCAGGAAATCCTGTTTGGTGATTTTTTTGTCGCCGATAACAGCGATAACATCAGGGAGAAACGCAAAAGCCTCGTCGAGGGTTTTGGGCTTGGCCGGCGTTTTCGGGGCCGGGGCGGCGGCGGGTTTCTTGGGTTCCGCTTTGGCATCAGCTGCGCTCAGCGTTCCGGTCAGGCAGACCGCACCGGCGGTCAGCAGCGTCGTGACGATCCATAATTTCTGTCTTTTCATTGTTTTTTCCTTTCTATGGAAAGTGGTTGTTTGCTGTTTTTCTTTATTAAATCAGGTCCGGACAGGAGAGCCAGCATCAGCTCATCAGATCCAGGCACGGTTATTGCATATATCGCAGCCGGAATGGCTCCGTTCCGGTAATCCCCGGCACGGAACCAGTCGTTGGCTTCCGCCAGAAGTTCCCGGTTCGTCAATTCGTCTTCGGCTTTACGCAAATCCGGAAGCATAGACTCCTTTTTCTGCACAAAGTTCTCGATTTTTGGTGACAATTGGATATTTTTTGCCAAATTTTTCAGTTCGTTGATCTCCCGTTCGAGCGGTTCCGACCGTTCGGCCTGCTTGATCCGCCGGATCTGGCGGTCCAAACTGACGATCAGAGACAGCCGCTCCTTGGTTCTGGAAGTGAAATCGCTGTATCCGTAACGTTTTTCATAATCCCGCAAGGCATTCAGCGCAGCTTCGAAATGTCCCATCTGCAGATAGGTATTGACGACCGCGGTCAGACGATTGAACCGGACCGTATTCTCCAATTCGGCCAGGAACACGCTGGTCGGATCCATGGCACGCATTTTCTGCAGTTTCAGCAAGGTCGCATTGTATTGATTCTTACGGGCGGAATCATAAATTTCCAGCAGCAGTTCCGGCTGTGTTTTCGGCGGCGGCGGAACTTCGCGTTTGGAACAACCTGCTCCCAGAATCAGAAGAAGGAGCAGGCTCATGATCCGCGACCAGTTGTAAGACTTCATTCGAGGAATCTCCCGTAGTTTTGCTTAAGTGATATAACTTAGCAGTTCAACGCGAATTTACAACTGATAAAGTGTAAAAACTTGGATTTTTTATGCGGTCCGGCGGCGCAGAACCGAAACGACGGCATGACATTCCCGGCTTTCCCACGGACTTGCGGGATTACCTGGAATACTGTGTCTGCGTGTCATTCAGGAGCAGACACAGTATTCCGTCCCCTGGAGCAAGGCTTCAGCCGAGCGCAGCCAGCGAGGTGCTCCATTCGCTGCCGACCGAACCATAGTATTTCCAGGAAAGCTGGTCTTCGCCGACAACAAGCTGGGTCCCGAGGTCTCCGGCCGCAGTCCGGATCCGGAGATCGTCCTTGCCGTCGCCGTTGAAGTCGGCAATCTGTTCGACCGTAACATCGCCAAGATCGCCCAGCCCCATCCAGCCTGCGGCATTGCCGTTATTCACCAGCCAGGCGCCGAAATAGGACCCCTTCTGAAGGAGGACATCATCCGTGCCGTCGCCGTTGAAGTCCCCTGCCCCGACAATGGCAAAACCATCCGGCAGGGTATCGAGATCGGCCCATGCCATCGTGCCGTCCGCCTGGGTCAGCCAGCTGCCGGCAAATCCGGCATCATGCTTCAGGACCACATCATCGCGTCCGTCACCGTTAAGGTCGCCGACCGCGGTCAGTTTCCATTCATCGCCGAGACTCTGGAAATAGTTCCAGCCGGTCTTTTCGCCGCCGGTGAAATAACAGCCGACCGCGCCGTTGGTATTGCGCAGGAGCAGATCGGTCTGGCCGTTGCCGTTGAAGTCGCCGAGTCCGATGATCTGGGTATCGGTGCTGAACTCGCCGATAGTCTCCCAGCCGTTGACCCTGCCGTCGTTGCCGGTCGTCCAGGCGCCGATCACGTTATCCGTGCTGCGGACATAGACATCCGCAGTCGGTTTATCCGCATTGGTCCAGCCGGTTCCGAAGATTTCCCAGCCGGAATTGCGGGTGCTCAGATCGCCCCAGGCGGCAGTCTGATCTTCCAGGATCAGCCACGCGCGGGTGGCGCCCTCCGCCCCGTGCCCGGCTTGGGTGATGGTCATCACGATATCGGCCCGTCCATCGCCGTTCAAATCCCCTACGGTCCGGTGCAGGACCGGTCCCGCAGCTTCGGCAACCGTCAGAGAGAGCAATCCCGAATCAAGATTCAGGGTATAATCCCGACCGGAAAGCGTGACGGTGTCGCCGACCGAGAGAGCAGCGCAGACGTCATCGGTATTGCAGATCGCAACACTGTCGTTGAATCCGCCCGCCCCGGCTGCCAGTTTATACGTACCGGCAGCCTGCGAGGCGGAAACGGTAATCGAATAATCCGCACTGGATATCCGATCCAGCCGGTCGATGATCACATCATCAGCAGAAGTCCGTTCATCGACCGCGAAAACAATGTCTGCATCCCAGACTGAAAGCCAGACATCTTCAGCGATCCGGACATTTCCGCCATAAACCAGATGGCCCTGGAGGACAACATAGCTCTGATCGTAAGATTCGGGATAAAACTCCAGGAATTCGTCGGTCACGACCGCGCTGATGTTCAGATATCCGCCGGAATGAACGGTCATTCCGGAAACCGTCGGAGCGGCATACAGGAAAGTCCCCTCGGGACTCAGATCCGAAACGGCGGTCAGCTGAACCAGTCCGCCGTTTTCCACCACGGTATCAGCCAGATCCCCGCCGTATTCGACACTGATCTTGCCGCCGGAACAGACGGTGGTCCGGCTGGCAAGACCGCCGCTGACCAGCCAGATATCATCGCCGCTGTAATAATCCTCGCCGGACATCCGGATTTCTCCGCCGGCCAGCACAGTCGTATTGCAGACGATTCCTCTGACGAAGTCGTAATCGCCGAGATCAGCGTCATAACCGGAATAGCAGGAGACCGTCATCAGGTCGTTCCCGCTCCCCTGAATGACCTTGTCTTCCATATAAAACGCCGCGGACACGAGCAGTTCGTCGCTGTAAACATTCACCGGATAGTCGATATGCGGCGGATGCGGCGGCTTGTAGGAACTATCGGAAATCGACAGTCTCAGGATATCATCCACCAGATTCAGGCCGTATTCATAGTTTCCATGGGTCAGCGAGCTGCCGACGGAAATGGTGCCGAAGCATTCACTGTCCGAACAGATTTCGATGCCGCCGCCGAACGAGGATGCGCCGCCGGCAAGGAGGTAAGTGCCTTCCGCCTGCGAAGCGGAAACCGTGATCGTCAAAGTCGGAGCAATCAATCCGGCCAGATTGTCGATCATGATGCCGTCTGCGGATACGCGTTCATCGACCCGGAGATTGATCACTGCATTGGAAGCATTGACGCTGCCGCCAACCGTCATGGATCCGCCCAGCCGGATGGTGTCCTGAAGAACGGCACTGGTCCCGGCAGCCATGGTGCCGCCGCTGAGGATATGGCCGCCTTTGATGATCCCGGCGGAAGACATGTCCACCAGAGCGCCGGAACTCACGGTGAAGTCACTGGCAATGGTTCCGTTCCATGCTCCGGTTGCAGATGCCCCGGAATGCAGGATGGTGCGAACCGCAACACCGCCGTTCATCAACTCCTGACTGCCGGAGAAAATTTCGGTATCGATCGAAGATGCCCACCAGAGATACTGGACACCGTTGGAAACCACGGTATTGCTGGCCACGGTATGCCCGGCGCCCTCATTCGGGCCCAGATACATCGTGCCGCTGCGAATTTCGGTATCGCGGACGTCCGCGTTGAAACGGGCATCGAAGTATCCGCCGTCGACTACCGTGTCCCGAATGATCCCGCCGCGGGCATTCAACGTTCCGGCATAAGCCACAACGGTGGAATTGGCAGATCCGCCGCTGGAGACATCTGCCGTGCCGCCCGAAATGATCATGGTGCTGTTCACGATACCGCCGCTGAAGACAACCATGTAATCTTCCGCTCCGCCGTAAATCAAGTTTTTGTCAGTCATGACATCGGCTGCGGAAACCAGGACGGCTCCTTTATAAGTCTTGACCCTGTCGCCGGAAATCACCGGACTGCTGCCCGCACTGGAAATGACCAGAGACAGCAAGCCGGTGTTCTGAGTCAGCGAATAACTCTTTCCGCTGTGATTCAGCGCATCGCCGTTCACCGTGACGGTTCCGAAGCAGGTGCTGTCATCACAGACTTTCATGCTGCCTGTGAATCCGGAAGCGCCGTTGGCCAGCTGGTAGATGCCTTCCGCCTGATCCGCGTCCACCGTGATCGTCAAAGTCGGAGCGATCAATCCGGCCAGATCATCGATCATCCAGCTGTCCGCAACGGTGCGTTCGTCGATCCGGAAATCGATCACCGCTTTGGATGCATTGGTGTTCTCGGCAACCAGCATGGAACCGCCCAGCCGGATGGTGTCCTGAAGAATGGCGCCGGTCCCGGCGACCATGGTGCCTCCGCTGAGGATATGACCGCCTTTGATGATCCCGGCGGAAGAGATGGCGACAAATGCGCCGGAACTCACGGTGAAATCACTGGCAACAGCGCCGCCCCATCCGCCGGAAGCCCAGGCCCCGGAATGCAGGATGGTGCGGATCGCGACACCGCCGTTCATGAGGACTTGGCGGCCGCTGAAAATTTCCGTATCAACGGAAGATCCCCACCAGAGATCCTGTGAACCGGAACTGATGACAGTATTGCTGACGAAAGCATCCCCGGGTCCGACATACATATAACCGCCGCTGTTGATTTCGACATCATGGATCATCGCACTGGAACTGGCATTAACATGGCCGCCGTTGATCACAAGTCCATTTCCGAATCCGCCGGAGAAAAACAGGAAGCCGACTTTTTCCACGGTGGTGCTGTTCATCGTGCCGCCGCTGTAGACAAATGCGCTGCCGCGGCTTTCGATGACGGTACGCCAGGTCGTGCCGCCGGAATTGACTGTCATCAGATTTTCACCGGTCTCGGCAATCTGTTTATCATACATCACCATAGCGGATGAAATACGATTGATATCATCGGCCGTCCGGCTGAAGGTTTCGACAGCGGCACCGCCGATAGTGAGCTGCAGAGTCTTGCCCCCGTCCACTTTGGTCAGCGTATAGTTTTTCCCATCGACCGTCACAACCGGTCCGTTCACCGTGATCGTGCCAAAACAGCGATCTTTAGAACAGATCTCGATCGCCGCGTCGAACAGGGAAGCGTCATTGGCGAGATAATAAGTTCCGGACGGCTGAGAGGAAGCAATCGTAATGGTATAATCGGGATTCCCCAGAACGAGAGAAAAATCCTTCACCCGGACAGAGGTATCCATGGTGGAAATATCGAAATCGAGAATACTGCCGGAATAAGCTGAAACCAGAGCTCCGGCAGAAACATAGAGAGTTCCGGTGATTTTGCCGCCGCTGGAAACGAACAGACTGCCGCCGGAACTGACGGTGGTGCTCACGACAGTACCGCCGCTCGAAACGATTGCGGAACCGTTGGATTGAACATAAGTCCACATGGCTTTTCCGCCGGAATTGACTTGCATGAAGTCCTCGCCTCCGGCACTGATCCGCTTCCAGGTCATGACATCGGCGGAGGAAACCAGAGTTCCACCGCTGAAAGTTTCCACCAGTCCGCCGGAAATCTCCGGACTGCTGCTGCCCGCACTGCCGATCACCAGAGACAGCAGGCCGCTGCTCTGGGTCAGCGAATAACTCTTACCGCTGTAAATCAGCGTATCGCCGTTGACCGTGACGGTTCCGAAGCAGGTGCTGTCATCGCAGACTTTCATGTTGCCGGTATATCCGGAAGCGCCGTTCGCCAGCTTGTAGGTTCCTTCCGCCTGATCCGCAGCCACCGTAATCGAGAAGGACCGGGCATCAAGATACGCCAGATCGTTCACAATATAACTGTCGGAAACGGTCCGCTGATCGACCGCAAAGGTCACATCCGCCTCATCGGCGACAGTCATTCCGTAGAGATAAACAGAACCGCCGTAAACTTGACTACCCTCGATAATGGCACCGCTGCTGAGATAAAGTCTGGCACCGGAATTCAGGGTAAGATCATGAATCGTGCCGCCGTCCGCGACAGTGGCACTGCCGGAACTCATGAGGGAGCTGTTCGCAAGACCGCCGGAATAAACTTTCAAGTAACCGCTGGAAACCACGGTCGAATTCAGAATTCCGCCGGAACTTGCCTCTGCATAACCGTTAATCACCTCGGTCCGTTCGGCAATTCCGCCGTTAGAGACGATACAATCGCCGGCCCGGTCAACGATGGTGTGATAGGCCATTCCGCCGGAACCGACTCCGAAACCGGCCCAGCGGAGAACTGTGGTATCACTGGCCACGCCCCCATTGGATACACGTATCCACAGCGGACGAGTTGAATAGGGAGTTCCAGCAGCATTGTAATTTATCCACTGACCTTCGAACATCAGATTGGATCCAACACCGTTTTCCAGTATGAAGGAGCCTTTCGTATTCGTTCCGGAAAGGAAAGTCTGAGAATCGCCGCCGCTGATTGTGACGGCAAACCCGCCGCCATCCTTGACCTCGAGCCCGCTGGCATAGGCACCGGAAGCAAAATTGACTGCACCATTGGACCCGATGACCATATCGAACACGCTGGCGCCGCTGTAGATCAAACTGGAAGCGTGGTTGTTTACTACGGTCCCGTAAGTCCGTCCACCGGATAAGACACGCTGGATCGCAGCAACAGGCGATTCATCCGGGCCGACCTCAATACTGCTTAGAACGGTTCCGTAGGTGATTCCGCCGGAAACAAGTTCAGAACCGCCGGAAACGAACGTATCACTGGCAATCCCGCCGCTTAAAACTGCAGCGACTCCATAGGAATCGACATAGGTATCGCGTATCGTGCCGCCACTGGAAACGATAATGTGCCCGCCGGAAGAAACAACGGTCGAATTGGCCAGTCCGCCGGAAGAAACCCGCATGGTCTCTTCAGCTCCGCCGCTGATCAGCGTCTTGCCGGTCATGACATTGGCCGCGGAAACCAGCGTGGTGCCCAGATAGGTTTTGACCGCACTGCCGGACGACACCGGACCGCTGCTGGCACTGCCGATCACCAGAGCCAGCAGACCGCTGGTATTGGTCAGCGAATAGTTCTTTCCGCTGTAGGTCAGCGCACTGCCGTTCACTGTGATCGTGCCGAAACAGGTGCTGTCCGTGCAGACTTTCATGCTGCCGGTGAAGGACGATGCTCCGCTCGCCAGCGAGTAAGTGCCCTGCGCCTGATCCGCGGCCACCGTAACCGAGAAGGAGCGGGCATCGAGATAGGCCAGATTGTTCACGATATAGCTGTCTCCGGTGGTCCGTTCATTGACCGAGAAAGTCACATCCGCCGCATTGGCAATGGCCGCGCCGTAGAGATGAACATAACCGCCGTAAATCTGACTGCCTTGCAGAACACCGCCGGAGGAAACATAAAATCTTCCGGAGGACAAAACGGTTGTGTCAACAGCCGAGCCGCTGCTGACTGAAAAAACACCGGCAGAAGACACGATGGCATTTCTGACAATGCCATTCTCACTGATCACCGCATAACCGGAGGATGTGATCTCGACCCGTTCTGCTTCACCGTTCACTACATACAGATCACCGGCCATATTGACCGTCATATCTTCCGCCCTGGCGCCGGATGATACCAGGATCGCGCCATCGCTGTTGATGATCCCATGGCTTACCTGACCGCCGGAATAAACATCCACCCGCCCGTATTTATTAACGGTCAGGCCGTCTGCCCTGCCGTCTGCATAAACACTGACTCTGGCATTGCTTACGAGATCAGTATCGCTGGCCGTTCCGCCGGAATAAATATACAAATATCCTTTTTCATTGATGACGGTGCTCAGCGCCAACCCGCCGGAAAGATGCATGAATCCGCAGGAATCCAAGGTCGTATTCTCGGCTGTTCCTCCGGAATAAACCCGGACATGTCCCTGATGAGGAATCAAGGTGCTCTCGGTCAAATATTGGACCCAGCCCCATACATCCGTATTCCGGATCAGGCCGCCGCTGGAAACCAGCGCAGTCCCGCCGGAAAGGATCAGGGTGTCGAGGGCGGTTCCTCCGGACGAAATATGCATCAAGGCACTGGAATGAATCGTATTGCTCCGGGCAAGACCACCCGAATATATTTGCATGACATCTTCGTTTCCGCCATTTATCAACGTTTTGCCGGTCATGACATCGGCCGCGGAAACCAGCGTACCCCTGCTGAAGGTTTCCACCAGTCCGCCAGACGTTCCCGGACTGCTGCCCGCACTGCCGATCACCAGATTCAGCTGTCCGCCGATGCCGGTCAGCGAATAGGTCATTCCGCTGTAGGTCAGCGCACTGCCGTTCACTGTGATCGTGCCGAAACAGGTGCTGTCCGTGCAGACTTTCATGCTGCCGGTGAAGGACGATGCCCCGTTCGCCAGCTTGTAAGTGCCCTGCGCCTGATTCGCGGCAACGGTAATCGAATAGGAGGCCGCATTCAGATATGAAAAATCATTGACGATCACATTGTCCGCCGAAGACCGCTGTTCCACTGAGAATGTGACATCGGCTGAACCGGCCGCCACGGAACCGCCGAGCGTGATGGTCCCGCCGTAGATCTGACTGCCGCGCAGAATGGTGCCGGCATCGATATCGGCCATACCGCCGGAACTGACCGTCAGATTGAACGCATCCGCAAAACCGCTCACATAAGCGCCATACTGGGTATACCCCTCGGCAAGGGCGGGATTGTTGCTGACTCCGGACTCCAGATACAATCTTCCGCCGCTTTCCACCACGGTATCGAATGCCGTTGCACCGGGACCGACATACATTCTTCCAGAGGAAGCGATCCGGGTAACGCTGGCCTGACCGCCGGAAAAAACCCAGCGCATATCACCGACATATTCCAGCTCGCCGACCATATCCAGAATGCCGCCGGAACTGACCGTGGTACTGTAAACCATGCCCCCGGATGAAACTTCGATCAGCTTCTCATTGGAGCCGTCAGCGGTTTTCCCTCTCATGTAATCCCCTGAAGAGACCAGGACATTATTTTGATTGTAAACTTTTACCGGTTCATCGATGACGATCGGATAAGGCAGCGGCGAACTGGGCAGTTCGAAGACGATCGGGGAAACCGCGCTCAGAGAATATTCTTTGCCGCCGTAAGTGTAAGTGCCGTCCCAGGCCATACGGCAGCCGGTCCGGTAAGTATCGTCAAAAATGACTTCCTGCGTTTCGCTGTTGTAGCCGTAAGCCGTGACCATGTGTCCGCTGCCGTCACTGGCCTGCATACTGAGCAAAACCGGACGTCCGGCATCGATCTCATCCATGAACTGGCTGAAGCTGAAATTGTTGATCTCAACCGTCCGGGTCGCATCCTCGTCAAGCTGATATCCCCGGGTCTGCACATACAGGGAAAGTCCGTATTTGAAATCCATGTATTCCGCCGGGATGACAAAAGTCGGGGTCACGGAATAAGTCCAGTCGTTGGACAGCAATGAACTCAAGGAAGTGAAATAATACCGGGTAGAGAGGTCACTGTTGCCGCGCCAGTATTGCCCGGTGCCGAGATAATCGGCCAGACAATCCCACTCGCTGACATTCAGTCCCTGATCCGGATCCCCGTTCACAAAGGTGTACGGCAGTTCATGTTCAGGTGTCTGATTGTAAAAACGGGAGGCATAACCGGTGGAAGCGATGAAATTGGCCAGCACGGAAGGATCGCTCATATTGTAGATGGAACCGCCGTCGCTGCCGCGGGAATCCACACTGATCGTCCCCTCGATCAGATTCGAATAATCATAATGCTGACCACTGACAGTGTAACCGTAAAGATCATAATAGCCGAGGAGCATGCCGGCTGCCGTGGCAGAACAGCCATACATATATTCCGCCTGGGGCAGCACATAGGGCAGCAGCGTGTCTTCCGCCGGAGCGTCGGTACCGATCTGCAGGGTCAGGATCCCCTCATCCAGAACCAGTGAATAAATCTTTTGACCGAGGGTCAGATTGCTCCCGATGGAAACGGTGCCCAGAATTTCTTCCGTCTCGGATTTCACCGTGATAACAGAGTTGAAGCTGTTTACACCTGCCGCCAGTTTATAGTGACCTTCAGCCTGGGAAGCAGATACGGTAATGGTATAAGCCGGCGAACCGGTAACCTTGGACAAATCGTTGATCAGGACATCGGCGGCCGCCGTTTTATCGGAAAGATCGAAATCGACCACGCCCCCGGCGTAGACATAAAACCGTCCGCTGTCGATCGTTAAAGAGCCGGTATGGGTGCCGCCGCTGGTAATGATCACGGTGCCGCCTGAATTGATCACGGTGTCGCTCAAAATTCCGGTGCCGGAAACGGAAACATATCCGCTCGAAGTGACCGTGGTATTCACCGCGGTACCGCCGTAAACATAACAATAACCGCCGTTGAGCACGATATTTTCTGCGCTGGCACCGCTGGACAGATTCATCCGCGCGGAAACGTTTACGGAGAGATTACTCAAAAATGCACCGGATGATCCGAACAGATATGACCCGCTGTTGAGCACCGCACTGACTGCGGTGCCGCCGTAAGCATAAAAATATCCGCCGTTGAACGTGGTATTTTCTGCGCTGGCGCCGCTGGATATATATAGCCGCGCGGAAACGTTTACAGTGGTATTGCTGAAAAATGCACCGGAATAGCCTGTCAATCCTCCGTTGCTGTTGACCACCGTACCGACTGCGGTACCGCCGCCGGACACATACAGATAACCGCCGTTGAACGCGACATCCGTCACCTGTCCCCCTTCGGAAACATAAATCCGGCCCAGAGAAGATACGGTTCCGGAACTGACTTTTCCGCCGTCATTGACATACAGGTAACCGGAGGGATTCAACTGGGCATTGTTCAGATTTGCGGATATCACATAACCGGAACAGCCGCTGTCGATCGTCAGACCGGTGTAATTGAGCCCCAGCGAATTGTAAACCGTACCGGAACATTGGAACACACCGGAAATCTGGTTGAGCTGGATTTTGAGCCAGGTCATCCAGGAATCGTGGGATCCGTAAGCGAACCCGGAACGGGAGGCTATCCGTTCACCTTCCGAATCAAGCAGATAGGCGGCCGGCGCACCGGAATACGTTTTACCCGGAACCGGGGTATCGTAAAGCAGCACAACCGATTTGGACAGTTCCTGAAAATCCGCCTCATCAAAAAGCTGAGTATTCATAAAAATGCAATAACCGCACCAGGTCAGGTCGCCGTAATAGGCGAAGATCTTCATATTGTGCGCCTTGGCATATTCGGAAGCCTGGATCCAGTCGGTCGACCAGGTGCCGGGAACATATTCCGCCGGAGCAGGCGTGAACTGATTCCCTGCATTGACAACGGTAAGCTGGAGAACGGAATTGGTCACATCCAAACTGAAAGTCTGGTTCCCGATCACCGCGGAACCGCCGACCGACAGACTTTTGCAGGTGCCGTTTTCACTGCACACACTGATCGTCCCGCTGAAAGACGCAGCCCCGCCCGCCAGATTATAAATTCCGGAACTCTGCGTATTCGAAACCGAAACCGACAGCGTGTAATTGGAAAGCTGAGCCAGATTGTCGATAAAAGACAAATCTTCCTGAGAACGGCCGGTCAGATCCAGCTTAATGGTATGATTCTGTGCATCCAAAGTCC
>JAZUCR010000258.1:0-9486 GCA_045639225.1 Victivallales bacterium | reverse complement strand
AGCCAGCACCAGCTGGGATTCCGACTTGACCGGAGAATCTTCGAACAGCACGATGAGGCATTTTTCCGCAGCCGCCGCACCGACGAAGCGCATTTTGCGCTGTCTCCTCATGCAGGCAGTCAGCATCTCTCCGACTTCATCCGGATCGAATACGATGTCATCGAACGGAACACGGACCTGTTTAAGCATAATACACCTTTTCTCCTGCCTTGGGCGCAGGATACGGTTTTTCGGTCAGTCGGACGGCATCGGCGTCATCGCAGACCAGGGCAGGGGAAATCTCGACCAGACAGTCGGGCGAGCCGTCGGCTTTGCGCGGCACTTTGATCCCGGCCAGTTCGAGCCGGCGGGCGTCGCGGGCGCACATCATCTGGCGGCAGGATTCCGCGGAATCCACGCCGGTCTTGTTTTTGGTCGGGGCGAAATGTTCCGCCCGGCAGCCTTCCAGAATCATGGTTTTCGAGGCCAGCGGCAGCGCATCGAAAATGAACGATTCGAGCTTGACCGCATTGGGTTCTTCGGGTTTGACGAGCTGTCCCTCCGCATTCAGGAACGGCACTTTTTTGTCCGCCCGGTGCCAGGGAAGATTGAGCTTGCCGTCCGCGGTGAGTTCCTCAACGAAATCGCGGCTGATCACGTGCATGGCGGGACTGCCCGCGAGGAACGCCAGTTCACCGTCGGCATTTTTCTTCTCCGCCAGTTCGTTCGGCATATCGCTGTATTCGATGATATGGAGCCGCCCGCCGGACATGCAGAAATTGCCGAGTTTTTCATATGCATTGGTTTTCGGGAGCATGCGCGCGCTCATGCGGGCGCCTTCCAGACAATGGAGACCGAGGAAGAGCACATCCGCCATCGGGATCAGCGGGTTGTCCACCTGGAAATAGGAAATGTATTCGATGCCGAGCCGTTTCATTTCGTCCAGTGCACCTGATTTCTTGAGCGCGAGCAGGGTGCCGCCGTGTCCGTTGGGCGACAGCGCCAGCGAATCTTCGGCGCCGAGCAGCAGCTGTCCGTCGTACCCGATCGCCGGCATGGTTCCCTGCGTGAAGAAATGGACCGAATCCGGCGGCAGGGAGAAATAATCATGGGATTTGAAAAATTCCCGCGTTGCACGGTCATTGAGCTCGCTGGTCATGATATACCAGTGCAGCACATGGCCGTATTTTTCCGCGAACCGGCCGATTTCTTCGGCAAAATACTGGAAGAGCGTTTTGCCGGTCACCGGACAGATCGGATAGGTGCCTTTGGGGCCGTCGAATCCCAGCCGCGTGCCTTGTCCGCCGGCGACCACGAGCATGGCGACTTTGCCCGATGCGAGCAGTTCGCGGCCTTTAGCTTCGGCTTTGCGGTAATATTCGGCCTGGGCGCCGTTTTCGGGTTTCAGCCTGAAAAACGGGGCGGGGGAGAGATCGGCGGGAATCTTCGTTTCAGGTTTCTTTTGCACATATTCCCGAATCAGGGTGTCCAGTTCGTCGAAATTGATTTCCGAGAGCTGTTTTTCGAGCTTGGCACGGGATTCCGGTCCGAGTTTTTCCAGCTGTGCGGCAATGCGGTTCTGCCGATGGGCAAGCAGTGTTTCTTTCCAGTTCATAAGATAAATCTCCTGTATTCCTGTGAATAGCGGTAATATATCACTGTTTTGTGGAAGGGCAAATCATGAGCCCCTTATTTTTTGCATTCCTGCAGGGCGAGTCCGAGTGCGGCGGCGATCTTCCGGCAGTCGAGCAGATGACAATCCGCCTCGCCGAACTTGCCGCGGACGATCGCGCCGGCGGCGTCGAACCGTTCTTCACAGCTGCCGTAATAGGCATTGCGTCCGCAGCAATGGCGGAATTGCGGAACCGCATGGACCTTGCCGTCGTAATCCACAACTTCCAGCTGCTGCGGTTCGGTGCTGCGCATGCCTGGGAGTTTCAGCCATTCATCCACGCCGTGCAGGAACGTATTGCAGCTGATGCCGGTGCCGATGAACAGGATCTTGCCGCTCCGTTCCAGCAGCCGCCACCAGGGCGAACCCTCGGGTTCCGGGGTGAGTGCCTTTTCATGGCCGGCGGTAAATTCCGCGGCGTCATGGCCGAACGCGGCCAGGGAATGGGTCGGATGCAGACTGCGGATCACGCCCGGACGCTGCCGGAACAGCTCCGGCAGAATGCCGACGCAGGACGGCGTGTTCCTGACATCGAAGCGGGGATTCCGGTCGTTGATATCCCGGAAGGAGAGGGTCGGGAACACCAGCAGACCCTCGTCGCGGAAATAATCCATGAGCATATCGAGCACGGTATCCGCACCGCCTTCCACCGGGCCGATGGCTTTCATCGAAGAATGTATCAGCAGCGTGTCCGAGGGCCGGATCCCGAGTTTTTCCAAATCTCGTTTCAGTTGATTTGCCGTGATCATGTTATTTATCCTTTCTATCTATAAAGCTATAAATGTTCAGTCCGAACGCGGTCCGTAAAAAGTTTCGCTCAGCTTGAATTCGGGTTCGGGCAGGGGCTTCCCCGCCAGAAATTTCCCGGTCAGGTCCAGTGCCGCCTCGAACTGATCCGGCTTGAACCAGTAGATGGGGATGCCGTTGCGTTCCATGTTGCGGAACCAGGAATCCTGCCGTTTGGCGAACTGGCGGATCTTGATCAGCAGCTGGTCGCGCATTTCCTGAAATGTAAGTTTCCCCTGCAGATGAAGCGCCATGTAACGGTATTCGAGACCGAAGAATTCGAGCCGCTCCCACGAGACGCCCTGCTCATGCAGACGCACCGCTTCTTCCAGCATGCCGTCCGCCAGTCTGGCATCGAGCCTCTGTTCGATCCGCTGATGCAGTTCGGCGCGGGTCCGCAGCGTCCCCAGAACCAGAAATTCGTATTCGGGGTGTTGTTCGTTGGCGGATCGGAGCAGAGCCGAATCCGGATTTTCTTCGAGCTGTTCGAGGCGGCGGATCAGCCGGATGCGGTTGTCCGGTTCGCGTTTCAGGATCTCCGATTCCGGTTCGCGTTCCGCCAGCAGACGCCGCAGTTCTTCCGTGGATAGTTCGCGTTTGGCCTGCCGCCCGGCCGGATCGGGCGCACCGCCCTGCAGCGTGTAGGCACGCAGGATCGAATCGAGATACAATGCCGTGCCGCCGCAGATGACCGGCAGCCGGCCTCGTTCATGGATCGATGCGATCGCCGCATGGCAATCACGCATGAATTCGGCCAGATTATATGGATAGTTCGGTTCAACGATATCGATCAGATGAACGGGCAGTCGCCGTCCGGACTGCAGTGTGTATTCGGCGAGATCCTTGCCGCTGCCGATATCGAGTCCGCGGTAGACCTGGCGGGAATCGGCACTGATGATTTCTCCGTCGAGTTCCGCTGCGAGACGGACCGCAAAAGCTGTCTTTCCCGTCGCTGTCGGACCGGTTACAACCGCGATTTTGACCGTTTTCATGAGCAAAAACCCTTTTTTTTCAAAAAAAATCGTTGAATATTGTCAATATAACACAACTTTGACTGGTAATCATCCCGAAAAGAGGTTAAATTACCAAAAAAATTAAAAAAAGTTGTTTTTCAAAGGAAAAAAAGATGGAAATGCAGAATACAATCGCAGGAGAGGTCACCTACAGCGGGATCGCCCTGCATACCGGAGTGCGGGTGCACATGACCATGAAACCCGCTCCTGCCAATACCGGAATCGTGTTCCGGCGGACTGATATGAAAGGCTCACCGAGCGTCAGAGCCCATGCCGCGTGCGTGATCGACACCCGCCGCGCCACTACCATCGCCTCGCTTTCCAAAGCGTATGTCGTGCTCGTCGAACATGTGATGGCCTCGCTCCACGCTGCGCAGGTCGATAATGTGTTCGTGGAAATGGACAGTGCCGAACCTCCGATCGGCGACGGCAGCGCACTGCCGTTTTTCAATATGATCAAGCAGGCCGGACTGCAGACTCTTGACGAACCGGCGAAGATCTGGAGCTGCGACAAGATCGTTTCCTATGAAAAGAACGGCACCACGATGGTCGTGCTGCCGAGCGATACGTTCAAGATTTCCTGCACGGTCGAATTCGGCGATACCGCGCTCGGGACGCAGTTCCTTTCCCTGGAAGTGACCCCGGAAAGTTTCGAGCGTGAATTGGCGCCCTGCCGCACCTTCGCTTCTTACAGTGACCTGGCTCAGCTGTTTGCCGCCGGTCTCGCCAAAGGCGGCAGCCTCGACAATGCGGTGATTTTGCATGAAGGCGCCATCATCAGCAGCGAAGGACTGCGTTTTCCGAATGAACTGGTGCGGCATAAGATGATGGATATGGTCGGCGATATGTATCTTTCCGGCAAGCGCGTCCATGCTCACATCGTCGCTGTGCGGCCCGGACATCCGTCGAATGTCGAAACGGTCAAGAAAATGCTGGCGGCGACCGGAGAACTGCCGGCGGGAATGTAAAATCAATATTTGAGCTTTTTATCATAAGGAGATTTTTGAAAAATGAGTATGGTATTGGATTCCAATGCGCTGCGCGCTATGATCCCCTGCCGTCCGGACATGGTCCTGCTGGACAAGGTCGTTATTGAAAGTGAAACCCGGGCGATCGGGCAAAAGGGCATCACCATGAATGAAATGACTTTTTTAGGCCATTTCCCCAATCATCCCATTTTCCCCGGCGTGCTCCAGGTCGAAGCAATCTGCCAGCTGGCAGAGGTCCTGCTGCGTAAAAGACTTGATCCTGAACTGAAACAGGATTTCTTCCTGAAAACCATTCGTAAAGTCAAATTCCGCCGTCCGAACAATCCCGGCGACCGGCTCATTCTGGAACTCGATGTCACCGCGATCAACGGCGACAGCGCCGATTTCATCGCTGTGGTCAAAAATGGCGCCGGTGTGGCATGCAATGCGCAGGGTACCGTGGCTATCCGTCCGAAAATCCCGGATACCACTCCGATCCGTCCTTTCGCCGAATTCGACAAGGGCATCAACTGCATCATGGATGCACCGGCGATCCAGAATCTGATCCCCCACCGTTTCCCCTTCATGATGGTCGATTATGTCTGCCAGCTCCAGGGCAGTCATGTGATCGGTGTCAAGAATCTCACCCAGGGCGAACAGATCCTCCGCACCTATGAGGACGGCTACTCGGTCCTGATGGGCGCGATCCAGGCGGAAATGACCGCCCAGACCGGTGCCATTTACATGCTTTCCCGCGAAGAAAACCGCGGCAAACTGGCTTATTTCATGGGCATCGACGAGATCATTTTCCATCGTCCCGTTTTCCCCGGTCAGCAGCTCCGTCTCGAAATCGATATGCCTGATACCAAGTCCAAATTCGGCAAGGGAACCGGCTGTCTTTACGCCGACAATGAGCTGGCGTCCGCGACCGCCATGCTGTTTGCCATTGTCGATCCCTGATCTGCTGATCCGATCTGAAAGCCAAATGCCGGCGGAGCGATCCTGCCGGCGTTTTTTGTATCTGCACGCGCGGCCTGGGAGTGATTCCCGTCAGATTGGGTCGTGAGCAGAAACTGATTTAAAAAAACATCACCGCCGCGGTCGAGCAGACCATGCGGCGGTGCTGCAGAACAGCCGCCCCGGTCGGGAGCGGCCTTCTGTTCGATTCGACTTGGACTCAGAGCTTGATGTCCCAGCCGTTGCGGTTATAGGCGCGTTTCAGCCAGGCGGGATCGCCGGTGCCGTTGGCGAACGTGCATTTGACCGGATCCCAGTCGAAACTGGCATCATACACATAACTCATGTTGCAGAGCTGGCAGAGGATCGACGCCCGGGCGCCGGTTTCGGCCGGAGTGATCGTGGGCTTGCGCGAGATGCAGCATTCGATGAAGTTCTGCTCATGCAGGGGGCTGCGGTAGAGCTGGACTTTCGCCTTGTCGAGCTTGAAATACTTGTCCAGCGTATCCAGACAATTAGCCAGCTGGTTATCCAATCTGTGGGAAGGATCGAACCCGTAATTTACTCCGATGGATGAAGCAATGAGTTTCATCTTGCTGTAGGATACATCGTCGAGCGCTTTGCGGATGGCGGGAGTCGGTTTCACGCCGCGGCCGAGCCACACGGCAATCTTGCCGCGGTTGACTGCCACGATCCCTTTGGTTCCGTAGAAGACCGTGCCCCACACGCCGAACGGATTGTGAGAGATGACCGTGCCGTTTGACATCACGAATTTCATGCCGAACTGACGGCGTCCGCCGTGCAGCGGATTGACCGAATGCGGTGCTTCCGAGCAGATCACTTTCACCGGGCCGGAGTGGTCCATATCCAGCCCCCACTGCGCGATATCGAGGTGATGCGCACCCCAGTCGCCGTTGTAGCCGGTGCCGTAATTGTCATCGAAACGCCAGAACATCGGATAGAATTTATTGACGCCGCGCGGTGCGCACTGATCGGAATAGGGACTCCAGGGCGCCGGACCCAGCCACATATTCCAGTCGACATCCGGATTGGGTGCCGATTCGACTTTGACCGTCTGGGGCTTTTTCCCCGGACCGTCCCACATGCAGAAGAACCGATGCGGATGGGAAGTCCCGCCCAGATTGGCCACGAAATTGGTGATATCCTTATTGTCCTGTGCCGACGCATTTCCGTAATTGCAGTCGACATATTTGATATCGCCGATGAAGCCGTTGCGGACGATCATGCAGGCGGTCCGGAATTCGCGCCAGGAGCGCTGCATGGAGCCGGTCTGGAAGATGCGTTTGAATTTCTTCTGCGCTTTCATGACGAGCAGCGATTCCTCGACCGAGTAGGTGAGCGGTTTTTCGCAATAGACATCCTTGCCGGCTTTCATGGCGGCGCAGCTGATGTAGGCATGCCAGTGATCGGGCGTGGCGATGCAGACCGCGTCGATTTCCGGATCATTGATGATGTCGCGGAAATCCGCCACCGGTTTGCACTTGGCGAGCGAGGCTTTGCGGTTGTCCCGGTAATACTGGTTGACCTGGTCCGCTCCGGCTTTCCGGCGCGTCTTGTCGCAGTCGCAGACCGCTTTCACGATCACGCTCGGCTGCTTGATCAGATTCGGCACCAGCACGGTGCGGGCCTGGATTCCGTAGCCGATGAATGCCAATCTGACCACGGGCGAACCTTTTTTTCCTGTTCCTGCCATGATTTGTTTCTCCTGTGATGTTAGGGGTGTTTAAACAACAACTATTTTGACTCAAAATCTTATTTCGCCTGTATTCTACATGCGAAATCATCAAAAAGCAATTGACTGGGAATATTATTTATTGACTTGGATTATAAAACCGTCCGGAAAAAACGGATCCAAGGTGAAAACTTTATCTGGAAAACAGGCCGTAAAACATCTTGCGGCAGTCTCCGTAATCACGTGCCCGCAGCACGATCACCTGGAAGCCGCTTTCGAGGTCTTTCAGCTCAGCCGGGACGCAGTTGAACAGTTTGGTTTTGTCAGAGATGGTCAGCTGATGCATCGTGACTTTTTTCCCGTTTCTCAGCGCGAGCGACCAGCCGTCGGCGGTTTTCCGGAGAGTGCCGGATCGACCAGGGAGCAGGCCCGGACGGCGGCTGGAAAGGAAGATCTGGGAACATTTGACCGGACCTTTCCCGGAAAAAACTCCCCGGACGACTGCAGTAAGGCCGTCCTTGAGCACTGCGGCATCTGCCGGTTCCGCCTTTTCGAGCCTCATATCGAACGCCGTTCCGAACACCTTTTTGCCGTTCGGAAGAATGACCGTTATTTCTTTCGCATCCGCTTTTTCGATTTTGCCCGCAACGACGGTTGAAATGCCGTACCAGGCGGCCTCGGGATGTTTTTTCTCGAATGCCTTCAATGCGGCGAAACGTTCGGCGGATTCGGCCGGGGTGAGTCCTTTGAGAAAGCGGTCGTAAAATGCCAGCACGCGCTGACGGACCAGTTCCGGCAGGGGCTTGCCGCGCCATCTCTGCAGATTGAAGACATGTCCGAAGCCGTCCAGCAGGACCAGTTCGTTATAGACTTTGTTCCGGTCCAGTTCCTCTTTCATGATGACTGCCTGGCGGTAATTCACGGTGGTGTCCCCCTTGGCGTGGAGCTGCAGGATGGGCGGATCTTTCGGATCGATCTGTTCGATCGGAGACATGCGGAGCCATTCTTTCCGGTTTTCCGTTGACGGGCACCCCATAACGGTCTCCCTGCTTCTTCCGACTGCGGCGGTGCCGTTCCGATAACCCGCAAAATCCATGACCCCGTAGAGATTCACACAAGCCTGAACGGAGGAGTCGATTCCCTGGTAGGGCGTTTCGGGCTCAAAACCGACTTCGGGTCCGGCCACCGCCGTCAGCACGGCGAGATGTCCGCCGGCGGAACCGCCGATCGTCCCGATTTTCGACGGATCCAGCTTCAATTCTTCCGCATGTTTCCGCAGCCATTGCACTGCTTTTTTGCAGTCCTGCAGATTCACCGGATAGATCTTGCCGTATTTTTTCACATTCGCGGCAGTTGCCAGGCGGTAATCGATGCTGATGCAGACATATCCCATGCGGGCAAGGTTGGAGCCGATATTGATTTCGCGTTCGGCATTGCGGATCCCGCCGGTCCAGCCTCCGCCGTGGATGATGACGATCCCCGGAAATTTTTCATCGGACTGCGGATCGGCGGGATAATAAAGGTCCATCCGTTCCGTCCTTCCCGGTTCCAGAAATTCCTGGTTTTCCCGGACTCCGATTTTATGGATCACCGGTTCGGCAAATCCCAGCGAACAGGTTAAAATTCCTGCCAGTGTAAACAGTTTGATCTTGCACATTTTTTATCTCCCTTATTGGATTGTCCTCGATAATCGTTAAAAAGATCCTGCCCGTCGATTAGCGGGAGGTGTCTTTATTTTCCGGCTGGACGCGGAAAAAAGCATCCCGCGTGAGATCGTTGTCTTCAGTGCTGGAAACGGATCCTTTCAGCTGTCCCGTGGCATTGCGGTACATCGTCCGGTTTCCGGACGGTGCGGAACTCCCCGTGATTCGTCCCGCCCGGTCACGGTAGGTGATGCGGTCCCCATTGTTGGTGGCTACGCCGGAAATCCGGCCGCGGGCATCCCGGTAAGTGGTATGGCTGCCGTTCCGTTCCGCGGATCCCGTGATTCGGCCGCGGGCATCACGGAAGGTGATACGATTCCCGCTCTGGATGGATGATCCGGTGATTTTTCCGGAGGAATCGCGGTAGGTCGTGATGCTGCCGTTGGTGGAGGCTGTGCCGGACATCTTGCCGGTGGAATCGTAGTAAGAGACCGGCTCGGCAAAAACCGCCGCCGCCAGCAGAATCAGATGGAAAGTCAGAAATATTTTCATAAGCTCCGTTCCTGTTTCATGATAATTTAATCCTTGAAATTCAAAAAAGCAAATTATTTGAGGCGGGATTTCCATGTCAAATGTATCGCGTCAGTGGAACTGGGGAGATGGTCTGTCCGGAATCCGCGAACTTTTATTACAGAGAATACAGAGAATACGGAGTGCCGCGGGAGCCCATGTCGAACCCCGGGAAACCAGGATTTTCATTCTGATTTTCTATCCA
>JAZUCR010000257.1:0-4092 GCA_045639225.1 Victivallales bacterium | reverse complement strand
ATGACTTTTTTCGAACTGATCAGGGCGCTGAGGATTCCCCGACCGGTTCGCCGTGAACTGCTGGCGCTGCTGCGTCTTCCGCAGAATGACGCGCTGGCAGGACTGGAAAATCTGATCGGGGAACTGGTATCGCACCGCCGCATATACGAGTCCAAACGCAAAAAGCAGCTGGAACATCGCATTATTTGGGGACGCGAACTGGAAGAAAGCATCCAGCGGTATATGTCCGCAGGGAAATGTCTGCGGACTGCCAAGATATTGGCTGGACGGGACTTCCGCAAAGCGCATCCGCAAAATGCGGACGGCACGGTCCCCGGTCATTCCGGACCGGCGATCCGGCGTTATTGCCGGGCGTATCGGCAGAACCGGAGACCTTGATTCCAAGAGGCGTCTTGTCCTGATGTGCGCGTAACGGAGGCAGATGAACTTGTCTCCGTTACGCGACTTTCTCATGAAGGACAAGCCCGCCGAAAACAAAAAAGTGAAAAAAGGAGTCAAGGAAAAATGGCAGCTTACGCAAGAATCTATGGAATCAGGATTTACAGTTACAACCAGATTCGCGGTAACACTGAAAATTACATTCGGCTCAGCGCCGATTGTTACATTCTGGAAGTCGATTACGATTATCTGGAAGAACTGCTGGACAAGGAAAACTGACAAAGATTTGATGAACAGAGTTTTCCTGTTTGAAACAACCACGAGCGGGATTATATTATATCGAAAAGAAGAGGGCGGCCATGAATATCACAATAATCAACACGAACGAGGAATATATAGCTGCATGTGAAAAACTGGACAATTTCCTGAAAATCCATGCAGCGGAACTGGACCATCTGTCTGACGAAGCAGATAAGGAATTCCGGCAGTTATCACAGGCCATCGGGGAATATGAGGATAAATATTATCCAATCCCACAAAAGAAACCAGTCTGACAAGGCATAATATTGGAGGTTTCCCTTTCTACATATATTATTATATTGATCCATCCAAAATCCTGCAATGCAGAGTGCGTCCGTTAATACTGGCGACGCGCTCGACCCGCATCAAATCGAACAATTCCCTCAAGGATTTCTGCGAAGACAAGGTAACTTCCCCGTATTCGCAGAGGAAACGGATCGACAGGAAATCTTCCGCAGCCTCGATTTTCTGGATCATTGCCCAGGATAACAACAGATTCTTTTCTGCCGTCATCAGCCACATCCGCGGCTCCGGATTTCCTCCGATGGTGTGAGTCCAGGGTGACGGTTCATTTGCTTTCATCTCAATACCTCCAATGGTTAAAGTTCAGGACCTTGACCGGGCTTCCGCACACGGCGGCCGCTGAAACGGCGGTTCTGGTCCGATTCAATATTTTGTAAAACTTTTTTGCGTTCATCTTCAGGCACAGCCAAGATAATTTCCAACCGTTCTTCCGGAGACATATGAAACCATTTGTCCGCAGGGATATATTTGATTTTTCCTGCACGGTTCAGCGCTCGAATCTCCCGATTCAAAATTTCGGTCTGCACTTTTGGATCGCTGGTTCCGGTATATTTTGCCGGGTCGCAAACAGCCTTGACAGCCGGTTTGGCGGAACGGTCAACGGTATCCCGCTGACGCCTGGAACGATCATCCGCAGCGGCCAATTGAGCTGAAACCTCTTTGATATACGCATCGGCTTCCGCACGAGAAATCACATAGGGACGAGGAATTTGTGCCCCTCGGTCTGCAAGCTCCAGAATCTTTGATTTTTGCGCATCGGTCCAGGGATCGAATTTCCGTTCATAATTGATTTTCTCCAATTCATACTCCGCCTGTTCGCGCCATTGAGGCACAAAATCGGGAAGCGGAAGCAAATCCTGATCGGAATTTATCCGCCGATCCTGCTCAGTGATGAAGTCACGCATTTGATTCCAAAGTTCGGTTTTCGGCATCACAACCATGGAATTACGGCAGCCTCTGTAATATTTTCTCAGCTCATCGTATGCTTCCCGAATTTCTCCCATCCGGAGCTTGTTATACCGACGCTCCGCTTCTTCCGGACCGAGAACTGCTTCGATGTAATCCGAGGCTTCCGACCGGGAAATTACCTTAACTGAAAGCGCAGCGTGACCGTTTTGGGTAAGGTCGGCAATGATTTCCTGCTGCTCTTTGGTCCACGGATCGGATTCACGTTCTTTCATAATTTTCTGCAAATCCTGCTTTGCTTTTCTACGCCAAGCAGGCACGAAATCGGGCAGGTCCAAAGGGTTCTGACCGGATTTTTGCCGCCGATCCTGTGCCTTGATGAAGTCCCGGATTTGATTCCAAAGTTCCGTTTTCGGAACCAAGACCAGAAATTCCCGACACTTTCCATAATATTCTTTCAGCTCGCTGTAAGCCTTGCGGATCGCCTCCAAACGGCGCTGTTCATACAGTTGGACCGAGCGTTCAGCCTCCTGTTCCGCAATCTCTTTCCAGTTCTCCATCCAGGCTGGAACCGCAGCCGGAGCGAGCCCGTTTTCACGCCGTTCATCCTGCTCTTTGAGATACTGTTTTTCCTCTTTCGTGAAGCGGAATTCATCTTTCCCGAACAGCGCATGATATTCCCGGCGATGCTGTTCATAGTCCTTTACCACAGCATCAAAAATCTTCCAGAGTTCATCGTTTCTCGAACGTTCAGCGTAAACAATCGGTTCTGTTTGCTCAACTTTTTTCTCCGGTTCGGCAGGTTTCTTGAAAAGACTGATAAACCGTCCGAGCAGACTTTTTCCCTCATCTTTGGGAGCAATTTCAGCATTGATCCAGGAACGGTGACTGCGCATTTTGCGCACGATATTCAAATCCAAAACCCGCCGTTTGACCAGCTCCGCAGTCCGCTTGATCCGGCTCGAAATTTCCTTGTAAGAGAAATCCGGAAGGATCATTGCCTTCTGTTTTCTTACCTCGTTCCGGAGCGGCAAAACGGCATTCGGCGGGATTTCCCGATCCCGGATCAGGTCATGGACTCCGACACGATCACCCGAATGATTCAGCAAATGCTGTTTCAGCAACGCTTTGTCCGGACAGTGCAAAGAGAGCTGTTGACGACCCCGGCTGAGCGAAACATAAAACGCTTTCGCGTCCATTTTTTCGGCGGCTGCAATCACATTTTGCGCGGTCCGCCCCTGCGATTTGTGCGAGGTCGTGACCCAGCCGTAATCGAACGCAGCATACCCGTCCGGCAGCGCAACGCTCCGTAAAATCTTCCCGCTTCCGTCCAGCAAATCGACATATCCGGCTTTCTTCGACACCCTCGCCAGCGTGCCGTTGTAAATCTTCAAATCCTTCCGGTTCGCCCGGAACTGGATCAGGTCTCCGGACCTCAATTCGATGTTTCTGGACTCGCCGACATCAATAAATTGCCATGCTTCCTTGACCGACAACATCTTCCCGCTGGACAGCTTGATCCTGCCGTTTCCGACCGACTCAACCGTATCAATGCTGCCCGCTTTCGCCACGCCTTTGAGGTTGCGGATAAAACTCAAAACCATGCCGGACTGAAAGTTTTCTGCCTGCCTCATCCACGCTTTCGGCTTGTTCCACGAACGGAAAACTGTGACCGTTTGCGAGGTTTTCCCCAGCTGGTTTGCCGCCCGGAGTTTCTCCCGTAAAGCGGCCGTAAGACGGTCGCATTCGGCATGGGTCGGCGACACCATGATCGCTTGGGACAAGTCCGCTCCGTTGCGTGTAAACTCCATGAACCGAGCCGCCGCCTCATCCAGATAATCCTTGCTTTCATGAATGAAATGCAGCCCGTCGAAGCGCTCGAAAGCCTGCTCGAACTGCCCCTGCGAACATTCGAAAATGCCGCGCCGGTATTCCTCATTCTGCTGACGATGGATCTCCGTCAGAGAGAATTTCCGGATCTGCGAATAGTCTTCCAAAAGCCGGAAAAAATCACCCGATTCAACCGCATTGTGCTGCCTGGCATCGCCCACGAACAGCACGCGATAATTGTTTTTCCGCGCCAGTTTCACGATCTCATAACCCTCGCGCAGCGAATTTAAACCGGCCTCGTCGATGATGATATACGACCGTTCCGGAGGCTTTTTCGGGGTCAAAAGGAAGCTCGCAACCGTCTGCGACTGCTCG
>JAZUCR010000256.1:0-6473 GCA_045639225.1 Victivallales bacterium | reverse complement strand
CCGCCACGCCGCTGCCCGAAATGAAGCACGTGGCGATCCTCGGCGGCGGCAATGTGGCGATGGACGCCGCCCGCACCGCGCTCCGGCTCGGCGCTGAGGAAGTCTCTCTGATCTACCGCCGGACCGAGGCGGAAATGCCCGCCCGCCGCGAAGAGGTCGAACATGCCCGCGAGGAAGGCGTGAACTTCCGGATGCTCACCAACGCCGTCCGCGTTCTCGGCGATGACAAAGGCTTCGTGACCGGACTGGTGTGCCGCCGTTACGAACTCGGCGAGCCCGACGCCTCCGGACGGCGTTCGCCCGTGGCGATCCCCGGCAGCGACTTCGAAATCGCGGTGGACACCGTGATCGTGGCCATCGGCAACGGCTCCAATCCGCTGCTGCGCCAGACCACGCCGGGCCTGAATTTCAACGAACGGGGCTGCATCGTAGTCGACGAAAATTGCCGCACCTCGCTTCCGGGCGTCTATGCCGGCGGCGACATCGTCAAAGGCGCCGCCACGGTGATCTTCGCCATGGGTCAGGGCCGCGTCGCCGCCGCTGCGATCAACCAGTCGTTCCGGGATGATGTCAAGCATGTATGATCTGTCCAGACATCCGTTTTTCGAGACCTGGACCGATCCGCAGACCGGAGCTGTCAGTTACATCCTGAAGGAAAGGGTCGCACCCATCCAGCAGACTTTTTATTTCACGAATCCGGGGTTCTCCCCGGATGGTGAATATCTCTGGTTCACCGCCTGCTTTCCGCCCTGCCCCAGAAGGTTTACCGCTTACGTGACCCTGAATCCCGCCAAACCGGTGATCAAATGGTTCCCGCAGGGCGAATGGACCTCGATCCCGATGGTCGCACGCGACAGTTCCGGCATCTATTTCATGTCCAGACAGCATTTATGCTTCATGGACCCGGACGGGAAAGTGAAGATCATCGGATCCATTCCCGACGATTACATCAAAAAAAGATTTCTGTTCCGGAGCGCAACCCATCTTTCCCTGTCGGCGGACGGCGAATGGTTCCTGCTGGACGGTCAGGCGGGAAATGTTTTCTTCGTCGCCCTGATGCACGCCCGGACCGGGGAGTTCAAGCTGCTCAACGAATTTCCTTACAATCACAACCACGCGCTTTTCTCGCCCGTGGATCCGAAGCTCTTCCTTTATCCGACCGACTGGACTTACGATCCGGTCACGGGGAAACGCTGGGAAATGATCTTCCGGCTCTGGCTGATGGACACGGACCAGACAATTTACCGCCATCTCTGTCCGGACCTCTGGGAGCACCACAGCTCACTCTCCGGACATGAATGGTGGAGCAAGGACGGCATGGTATGCTTTGTGGAATATCATAAAGGAGTGTATGAGGTGGATCCCGCGACCGGGGAACGCACTCATGTCTGGAAACGTCCGGTCTGCCATGCGCACTGCAATTCCGACCGGACCTTGTTCTGCTGCGATCAGACGCCTTACTGCTGGGGTCCGGACAATCCGCTACAAGTGATCTTGTTCAACCGCGCGACGGGGAAAGAACAGTGTATCGTTTCCGCGATGCCCCCTCCCCCGGATCCGGCCTTCAACTATTCGACTTACCATACCGATCCGCATCCGCATTTTTCGCCGGACGACACGATGATCGGCTACATGACCACGGTCCGCGGCATGATCGACGTCGCAGTGACACCGGTAGCCCAATACAAGTGATCAGTAATCAGTTCGGGCTTCAATCCTGAATCATGATTTCCGCCCAGGCGAGAGGAATCGGCTTCGTGCCCGTATTGACCGCATCGATCTGATTCAAGCCGTCGTGCAGGACCTGGTCCGGAACCCGATACACGAGGCTGGAACGGAGAGTTTCCGGCAATGGGCATTCCGCCGCACGATCCATCCTGACACATTCACTGCCGTTCAGAAACACTTCGAGACCGGACGGATCGGCGGATGCGGTGAAACCGAGAATGACTTCTGCGGACCGGTGCGTGGTCCCGCCGCCGGCATGGATCAGGACCGGCATACTTTTGCCGGGGGGAATCTCAGGCGGGAACGCAGGAACGCTCGGCCGGCCCTCCACAATGGATCCATGCATGGTGGCAGCATGGCGGCGGGCGGCGGCATCCGCCGTTTTCCGGTCGGACAGGATGGGAAACGATTTGCGCTGTTCATCGACATCCAGTCCGCAATACCCGGTGTAACGGAGCATGTGATTGAAAAGATAGACCGCATCGGCGCCCTGTTCGTAATAGCTGGACGCGAAACCGGCATCCAGTTCCGGATTTGCCGGGATGGAGGCATAACCGCTGTTCAAATGGCACTCGAGACCAGGAGCAAGCATCACTTCTTCCGGCAGGAGGCGTCTCCAGAGTTCCACCGGCAGCGAGGCGTCCGAAGATTGGAAATACGGAGTCGGGACAACGCAGTCGACCAGTCCGTCCCGTGCCCAGGAAAGCACATCGAAACCGGCTTCCAGAGCCTCATCGGGCCGAGCGTGGACTCGGACTGCGATCGGGATCTCATGACCGCGGCGCCGTTCCGCCGCCCTGGCAATCGCCCGGACATCCGCCATGAAACGGTTGAGAACGGTTCTGCCCGCGGACGCCCCGCCGGGACGGTAACAGAAAGGACTCCGCATCCAGTCGAGTTCGAAGCCGTCCATTTCGAAGCGGTCGAAATATTCCCGCACCAGAGCGAGATGGTGGTCATACACCTCCGGGCAGGCATAATCGAAGCAATGGGCGAACCAGAAAGAATGGTCTTTGCGGAAAAAAGCACGCTGGAATTCGGGATGCTCCCGCCAGAAAGAGCAGTGTGTGATCAAATCGGGATCCGCCGTCCAGTGCACGTCATTCATGCGCATGGAAATATACATTTTCACGCCTTTTTTCCGGCAGTATTCATAGCGGAACTTCTGAGGATCGGGAACATTCCGGTAAAGTTCGCGGCAGCGGAGCGCCATCTGGAGCTGGCTGTGCCCGAATTCCATGCCGAGCTTCTTTCCCCGATAATAAAAGGTGTGATCCGGCCGTTCTTCCAGCCCCTCCCAAATCGGCTCCCACACGCGGCTGTCGAAATACGCGCGCATGGCGTTCAGATTGAAAATAACGGCGCTCACGCCGGGTGCGGAATAATAATCGATCTCCTGCCGCAATCCGTCTTCGTTCATCGGAACGGATACGGAGCTTTCGCCCGGTTTCAGCTGAAAATCGGCGAACAGATTGCAGAAATCCACATTGATGAAAAGACCAGCCATACGGTCACCCCTTTTGGTTTTTTTAATGATAACATATATCCTTTTCCGGTCATTTCAAGCTGATCCGGATGATTTCTGCCGGAAACCGATGAATAACTGCGGAGGGCCCGACAATCCCCTGCAAGTGCTCTTATTCAACCGTAAGACCGGGCAGGAAAAATGTATCGTTTCGGCGATGCCCCCTCCCCCGGATCCGGCCTTCAACTATTCGACCTGCCATACCGATCCGCATCCGTATTTCTCGCCGGATGACACGATGATCGGCTACATGACCACGGTTCGCGGCATGACCGACGTCGCCGTTACGCCAGTAGCGCAATACAAGTAATCAGTGATCAGTTGTCAGTGATCAGTTCCGGCTTCAGTTGACGGCGGGACCAGGGATCATGCTTCGGATAACGAAGGATGTCATAGCCGGCCGTATGTCTGGGGGCGGTTCTCACTCACCGGATGAAATAACCAGTTTGAAGGCCGCGGGAATCTGGAGCCGATCGGAGGGAGGGATTCGATCCGGAACGGTTCCGGAAATCAAAACGGCTGACCGGTTGGAGAACCTGATTCCTCCGCCGGAGAAGAATCAGTATTTCCGCAGCCACTGCAGGATCGTCCGGTATGTTTCCTCCAAACGTTCCGTTTCCACACATTCGTCCGGAAGGTGCGACGCCCCCGACAGACCGCGGCGGCCGCAGCCGAACAGGATGCAGGGAATCCTGCCATAAGCGATCACCAGTCCCTGGTCGCTTTGCACTCCGCCAGTCACTGGCAGTTCCCGACCAGTTACCTCGCTGAACGCACGCTGCAGACTCGTCACCAGCGTTGAATCCCGGGTCACGACCGCGGGTTTCAGGAATCGGCTCATCCAGACGAAACGGCAATCCGGCAGAAGTGCTTCGAACTGCCGTTTGACCGCGGATTCATCATCTCCCGGCAGGGTATCAAGGAAGAAACTGACCGTGTTGCCGCGTTCGCCGATGAGGAAAAACTGTTTTTCGATCAGCGGGAAGAATTCCGGCCCGAACATCGGATCCGCCAGCAGCCGTTCCTTCAGCCGGTCCTTGACGGAAAGGATGGTCTTCCGGATCTTCTCCCGGTCGCTGCCGAAGACATGGCAGAATCCTCCGCCCAGCCCGGCATTCCAGATGGTCTGATTGGAGCCACCGTCCAGGTAGATCGCCTCGTCCGCTTTGATACCGGCGGCGAAAACTCCGATCGTGCCGTTTCCTCCGCCGCTTTCCTCGTCGGGGACCGAAGCGATGATCAGTTCTCCGGGAAAATCGCATCCGGACCGTTTCAGTTCCACTGCGGCACACCCCATCAGGGCCACACCCCATTTGTCATCGCTGGCGCCGCGGCCGTAGATCAAGCCGTTCTCCAGCTCCCCCGAAAACGGCGAATCGCTCCAATCCGAAAGGGAGCCGACCGGCACGGTGTCCGCATGCGCCAGCAGCAGCCGCCGTTTTCCCGGTCGATTCCCCTTCACAGAAGCGATGACCAGCGGACGGTTGTGGATGCTGTGTTCGATCAGGCGCCCGGGATGAACGTCAAATCCGGGGAGCTCCTCCGGATAGATCAGATGTCCGTCGATGCCGTGATCCTTCAACCAGCGGCAATAAAACTGCTGGACCTCGTTTTCATAACCGGTCACGCCGTTGTTTTCGGAGGGAATCCGGATCAGATTCTGAAGCAGAGGAATCAGCATTTTAAATCAGACCTTTTTCCTGGAGACGTTTTCTGCGCAGGACGCACGGTTCGCAGTATGGATCATGGCACAGCATGATATCCGGCTGTTTCCGGATCTCCCCGCAGATAAAATTCACCATGGATTGCGCGTCGATCAGAAAACTGCCGCCGAGAGACTGTGCAAATCCAAGTTTTACAAAAAGTTCATCAAATTTCCCGAATTCTTCGCTGCAGGCGGAATATTCCGGGACCAGCTTCATTTCGCCGTGTATCGTCAGCGCATTCCTGCCCCAGCTTTCCCGGAACGGGATGTCGTTGTACGGCACTCCGGAAGCGACTTCCGCGTAATGCAGCATCGAGTTGCGGTTGTTGCGCACGTTCAGCAGCAGGATCTTCGCCCCCAGTTTGAACGCGTTTTCATACGAGGAACCATGGCCGAGTCCGGCATTGTCCCGCGATCCGGCGGTCAGTTTTTCCGCATATTTCCCATACGCAGCCACGGAATAGGTGGGATTGCCGCTGCGGCGCACGCCCGGCATCTGCCGGAAAGTTTCGGACAGGATCCCGTTTTCCACGCCCGGAGTGACGGCCGGATCATAGACCGCTTTCCTCGGATGATTCAAATAACAGTAAGAGAAGGTCGGCATCACGAGCGTTCCTTCCGGGCCGAGCCGGTCCAGCAGGGCGCGGATCACCTCTTCCGGATGCAGACCGGCGGCCTTGCACGGTTTGAACGAAGCGTGAACGAGCAGCAGGCTGCCCGGCTCAACGGCATCAAGTATCGACTGAAAATTCATTTTTCCTCCTGTCCGGACAAGGAACATCTTTCCGTTTTCAATGTTTCATGGGCAGCGGAGTCAGTGAGAATTCGCTGATCTCGAGCCGGTTGTTTCCTTCGATGCTGATATGCGGGGAGCAATAGCCGAAGACTTTCTGCTCGACCGTCCCTTCCAGCACCTGTTCCTTTCCGTTCAATTTGAATTGCAGTTTGGAATACTGCATTTTCTCTTTGAGCCGTTTGCCGGAGGCGTCCGCGGGATAGCAGAGCAATCCGGCGCTGACCATGCTGCTGCCGGTCACCTTGAGCCGCATTTTGAATTTCACGCCCTTCGGCAGCAGCCAATAACTGTTGGCCAGCGGCACAATGATCGCGCTGTATTTTGCTCCCGCGGACTGAATGGTCACTTTCCCGCCGCCGTTCGTCACTTTCGCCACTGGGCGGAAAGACCGCTGGACAGTCCACGCCGTGCCGGACTTCCCGTCCGCGAATTTCAGGAACTCGTCATCCGGCGCGGTCAGCCGGAGTTCGTTTACCGCCAGCCACGCAGGACCGTCCTTGACTGTATTAACCACCGTGATCAAGTTTTCTCCCTTTTTCAGCAGGCCCGCAGGCACAGGGAAATACATATATCCGGCCGGAACTTTGAGATTGCCGTCTTCCGGGAACATATTGGCACCCGAGAAAATCTCCTTCCCGTTGATCAGGATCCGGAACGCGGTCTTGCCCGGCTTGTCGTCATCCCAGCCCGACATCGTCAGCAGTGCGGGCCCCTTCAGG
>JAZUCR010000255.1:0-9028 GCA_045639225.1 Victivallales bacterium | reverse complement strand
GCGTCGGATCCGGAGAACCCGATCCGCGTTTTCAGGAAATCTGGAAGAAAACGGTTCTGAAGACTGCGGCCGAAGCGCTCCGCGATCCGGAAGAAATCGCGTTTGCTGAAGCCGGGCGTGCGCCGCTCACCCGGAAACTGGGCAAAAACCGCGTGGAAACGGAGAAAAACGCCACGGACGAAAGCATCCGCTGGATCCGCTTTGTGAGACCGGACGGCTCCTGCAAACTGCTGCTGCACAGCCACGGCATCCACGGCATCGCGATGAACCTGCCGTTCCATAAATTGGTGTCGGCCGACTGGATGGGTGCGGCCAACCGGAAGATCAAGGAACGCAAGCTCGCTTCCATGCCGCTGTTTTTCCTCGGCCCCTGCGGCGATGTCAACACCTATACCAGCTGCCATGTCCTGCAGA
The DNA here is from genome assembly GCA_045639225.1 of Victivallales bacterium. Lineage (GTDB taxonomy): Bacteria > Verrucomicrobiota > Lentisphaeria > Victivallales > UBA1829 > SIG94. Next base: position 8,614 of record JAZUCR010000255.1, on the reverse strand, counting down.
ATGACACTGCCGCCGACGTGATTGCCGACCAATACCTGGCCGACCTGGAAAAAAGTCTGGCTTCCGGCGGGGAAAAGATCACCGGCCTCACCATCCGCGGCATGCTCAAAACCTGCGAAATGCCCGTGGTGGAACAATCCGCCGAAAGTCTGCGCAAAGATGCCGAAATTTTTCAGCCGATCAGCGTCCAGCACGCTTTCCGGCTCATCGAAATGGCGGTCGCTCTGGAACACGGGGCCGATCTGCGGATCATGAACGATCTGCAGGTGATCCGGTTCGGAAAAGAGATCTCTTTCCTGTTCATCCCCGGCGAATATTTTGTCGAGGACGGCGCCGCACTGATGGCACGGTCGCAGGCGAAACACAGTTTCGCGGTCACGGTGGCCAACGGCAACGGCGCCTATTTCCCCTCGGAATCCGATATGAAACGTTATCCGGATATAAAAAGCGCTCTGGACTGTCCCAACAACTGCCGTTTCGGTTTTTATGAGATCTACTGCTATGCTGGACGGCTCAAGTTCAAGTATCAGGATCATATCGCTGAATTTGTTGCTTCCAATCTTTTAACTATGGAGAAATCAATATGAACAAGTTGGCAATCGACGGCGGAACCCCGGTTCTTCAGCAGGGTGAATTGGCAAAATTGACCCCGGTCTGGCCGCCGGTCTACCCCGAAACCGATCAGAAACTGCTGGAGGTTTATCATTCCGGCAAATGGGGCCTTTGCGGGAAATACGAACAGCTGTTGATGGAGGAATTCGCCGCGTTCCAGGATGCGAAGTATTCGGTCTGGATGTGCAACGGCACCACCACGCTTGAATGCGCTCTGCTCGCGCTCGGAGTCGGACCCGGCGACGAAGTCATCGTTCCGGGCGTCACGTGGATTGCCACCGCGGAAGCCGCGATCTACGTCGGAGCTACTCCGGTGATCGTGGACATCGATCCCGAAACGCTGTGCCTGGATCCGGCAAAGTTCGAGGAGGCGATCACGCCCCGGACCAAAGCCGTCATTCCCGTGCATCTCTATTCCGCTCTGGCGGACATGGACAAGATCAACGCCATCGCGAAAAAAAACGGGATCCACGTGGTCGAAGACTGTGCCCACGCGCACGGCGCCAAGCAGCATGGCAAAGGCGCCGGTTCGCTCAGCGAATACGGCAGTTTCTCGTTCCAGCTGTCCAAGCTGATGACCGCGGGCGAAGGCGGCTGTCTGACCACCAATGACGAGCATCTGGCCGACCTCGCGTTCCGACTCAGCCATATCGGCAATTCGCGGCTGCATCCGAAAGATCCGCTTCAGGTCGGACTCGAATGCCATCAGTACCGTTTCACGGAATTCCAGGCGGCGATCATTTACGACCAGCTGCATCATCAGGCCGAGGTCCGCGCCCGGCATCAGGCCGGAGTCAAAATCATCTGCGACGCCCTCAAGGACGTCCCCGTCATTCAGCTTCAGAAATCCTCTTATGAGGACGATGAGCGCGACTATTATTTCCTCACCTTCCTGCTTCAGAAAGAATATTTGAAGGAAGGGATCAACCGGCAGTGGATCTTCAAGGCGCTTTGGGAAGAGGGCATCCAACTGGGCTCCGGCTGGGGTTCTCCGCTTTACAAGAGTCCGGCCTGGAATATCCCGGAAAATCAATTTATCAAAAAGGGGACATCGGTCTGCGAAGATGTGATGTACAACCGTTTGATGGCGATCCTGCACAATGTGCTTCTGGCGGAACCGGCCGTGCTGACCCGCTGGGCGGAAGCCCTGCGCAAAGTCATGCTGGCTGCCATGAAATAAGCAGGAGGAGGAAATCATGGGCTATCAGATCGGAGTTGCCGATTACGGCATGGATGTCTGGTTCGGCGGGAATCTGAATCTGGCACAGCGCTTGGAATTGCTGAGGGGTTGCGGCATAGACGGGATCGAATGGCTGAAAGGGGCGGATATGGCCGAGGCCGTTCAAAATGCCTCTCTTTTCCACCGCATGGGCATGGATTTCGCATCCTGCAATATGAGTTCGGCGGAACTGACCATGAAATGTGCCAGTGCCTTCGGGAAAAAATATGTCTGGATCACCGTTCCTGCCCGCCGGGATATTCCGTTCGAGACCTATTGCCGCCAGGCCAATGCGTTTGTCGAAGCCGCGGCTTATTACGGGCTCAAGGCGGCGCTGCACAATCATCTCGGCACCCGGGTGGAATCCCAGCAGGAACTGGACAATTTCATGGCGGCAGTGCCGGGTGCGGAACTGCTGCTGGACATTGCCCATCTCCATGCCGCCGGCGGCGACTGTGTCGAAACAATCCGCCGATACCACGACCCGCTCGCCTCAGTCCATTTCAAGGATGTATTTATTAAAGATGAAAGCATCGGGCTGGACAAGTGGCAGGCGCGTCTGCGTTTCTGCGAGCTGAACGGAGGCAACTGCGGCCTGCCGCTGGAAGCGATTGTCAGAGCTTTGCGTGAAGCACATTATGACAAATGGCTGCTGATCGAGCACGACACTCATCTGCGCCCGCCGGAGATCGACCTGAAAAAGAGCGCGGATATCCTGAAAGATCTGTTCGGGATCGGGCGGGAGGTGAAATAATAGAAAAGAACATTACCCGTCTCCAGTATCAACCCTAAAAGGAAGGAAGGACCTATGCAACACCTGAAATGGAAAAATTTTACCCTGATAGAGCTTCTCGTAGTCATTGCGATCATTGCAATTCTCGCCGGGATGCTGCTGCCCGCGCTGAACGGAGCCCGAAACCGGGCACGTGCCGTATCCTGTGTCAACAATATGAAATCCATCGGTTCCCTGATCCAGATGTATGGCAATGATTACGGCTACATCATGCCGTTCAGATTGGGGCATGAACTGTGGCGGGAACAATTTTTTGATGCAATTCTCAATCGGGAATACAACCTGAAGATTGACTTAAGCAACCGGGCATCCCGGGAAAAAAGCATTTTCCGCTGTCCCGGGGAACAGCACGATAAATATTCAACCTGGTTTTACGGGCTCAACGGCATCTTATGCGGAGACACCACCGAGAACAGCTGGTCGACCGCAGTCAAGAAGACTTCGGCCATTCGGAATGCCGGTACCGCGCTGACCATGTGCGATGTCTGGACAACTGATACGGCCGGGCCGAAAATCCTGGACCGGAAGCGGCTGGCATTCCGACACAACGAAGGAGAACTCCGCGGCTATCCGGTCAATATCAATGATGCACCTGTCAACAGTTCCCGGCGGACAAACGACTATTATTACGATCACCATATAGCGCCGGAAACGTTTGCGGACATTCGGGCGAAACCATTGTCTCCGGAAGCAAAAGAATGGTCGGCAAACAGTTACTACCACAATTTTATGACCAGCGGTTTCACCATGGTCAAACGATAAGAATCAGAACTGCACGTAAAAAGAAACAACAGGAAAACCATGCATACGACCATCAAGATCATGACGGTATCCATCCTGCTGGCTGCCTTTTATTCCGCCAGGGGATTTGAAATTGATTCCACCTGGCAGATCGTCTGTCCGGACGATGCCGTTCCCACAGAGCGTAAAGCGGCCGAAGATACGGCAAAATACATAAAAAAGGTTGCAAATCTGGATCTGAAGATCGTCCCGACGGCGACCGGGGGCAAACCGTCGATCATCGTAAAGAAGGATTCCGCGCTTCCTGAGGAAGCCTGGGATGTGCGCCGCATTCCGGAAGGACTGCTGATTTCAGGCGGGATTCCCAACGGGATGCTCTATGCCTGCAGCGAATTTCTGGAACACGGGCTCGGATGCCGTTTCCTGGCGTATGACGTCACCTTCATTCCCCGGAAAAAGAAATTGATCCTGCCGGATGATTTCAAGCGGGCGGGCAAACCGTTTTTTACGGGCCGGTCCATTTATCGCGGCTGGACGAACATGACCACCGAATTCAAAGTCCGCAGCAAACAAAACGGCGGAATTTTCGCCGGTCCGGAATGGGGCTGGTATGACCGGGTCGTGGACAACCAGGGCTGTCATACCTATTACCTGTATTCCTCCAAGTTCCCAAAAGATAAACCGGAATGGCTTTCCCTGAATGAATCGGGGGAACGGTTGCGCGGTATCCGCGGCAACGGCCCCGGACAGCTTTGCCTGACCCAGCAGGAATCACGGGATTTCATCTTCAAGGAAATGGTTGACCGGATCAGCGGGGAACGCGAGCGTCTGAAGGAAAACGGACGGCCCTATTCCCGGATCATAGATCTTTCCGCCAATGACAACAACCAGAAATGCGTCTGCAGCGGATGCCTGACTGCGGCAAAGAAATACGGCAGCTACAGCGGCGTGATGCTGGATTTCACCAATGATCTGGCGGCGCGGCTGGAAAAGGTTTTCCCGGAGATGCTGATTCAGACCTTTGCGTATGAATACACGGAGGAAGCACCGGTGTCCGGGCGTATCGCGCCCCGGAAAAATGTGCTGATCCATCTGGCACAGCTGGGCGGGGAATATCACAGCGTCACCAAGGTCAACCGCGACAGCGTCCGTCCGTTGAACCACCCGAACAACGTGCTGGCCCTGAAAAAATTTCTGGAATGGAGCAAGTTTGGAACTCCGCTGAAGATGTGGGATTACTGGGTGCTGTATGACCAGCGGAGGAATTTTCCCTATACGGCGATCCCGGCAATCGGGCCGAATCTCCGGCTCTATGCGAAAAATCATGTGACGCGCATTTTCGCCGAAACCGAAGCCGTAATGGGCCGCCGGTTGGTGACCGGATGCTGTTTTCAGGATCTGACCTGGTATCTCGGCGCCAAACTGATGGTCGATCCGTTTGCGGACGAACAAGCTATCACAGCCGATTTCATGAAGCATTATTACGGTTCTGCGGCCGAAGCCATGAGCAAACTGCTGACTTATTTGAGCAATGCAATGAAAACCGAAAGCACCAATCTGGGAAAAGTCGGCATCGGAGCATCCTATCTGACGGCCAAATTTTTTGCCGATACGGAAAAACTGCTTGCCGAAGCGGAAGAGCTGGCAACAAAAGACCCGGCTGTTTTGGGCCGGATCGGAGAAGAACGAATCTGGTATGATGAAGCTGCGCTGGATCTGCAGAGCAAACTGGATCTTCCATTTGACCGGGAAAAAGTGCTGAAGCGTTATCGGGCTAATTATCGGAAGGCGTTTTATCGCTACGGCAATCCGAGTTACATCAAAAAATGGAAGAAAAAACTGGAGGAACATTTGGAAATCATCGGGAAACAGGTTCCGGTTCCATCGCAGTTCGCCCGGAAACAGATTTATGATTTCCCATTTTTCCTGCTGCTGAACAGCGAAGCGATGTATGCCAAAGTCATGGATGATCCGGAAGCGGCCGGAGGCAAGGCATCCATTCTGGCTACGCCGTCAAAACTCAATGCGAAGAAAGCCGGGGAATTCCATGCGAAAAAGCTGCAGGGCGGAGTCTACTCCCCCATGTTGAAAAAAGGTCTGCTGAGCAAAGTCTTTGACCGGGACAAAGTATTCAAGGATGAAAAATATCACTGGTACTGTCTTGGTGAGACCAAACTGGTCGGTGACTGCTATATTTGGCTGCACTGGTCCTGGCGGATGAATTTCAAGTGTCTGTCTTCGGTGTACAGCTCAATGGAACCCGACGCCGTTTACCAGATCTGGCTTTCGATCAAGCTGCAGGGGCCCGCCTACGCGCCCGGTTCGGGAAAAGAGAATGCCGTGATCGTGGATCGTATCATCATAGTAAAAAAGTGACGATGGAGTCATTCCGGCAGCATCCGGTCTAATTTTTACGGAGAAAAAAAGGAGTGGAAATGGGTTTTGTCGATTGGCTGATAGTCATTATTCCGGTTGTCCTGGTTATGGGGCTGGGTATTTATTCCCGGAATTATGTCCACGGAGTGGCGGATTTCCTTTCCGCCGGACGCTGTGCCGGAAGGTACGTTCTGACCATGGGTGACATGGCCAGTGCACTGGCGATTACCGGCTTGATCTCCTATATTGAGGTCCATTATAAAACCGGCTTTGCAATTGCTTTCTGGGGCAAATTTCTGGCGCCGATGTATATTGCGATGAGTCTGTACGGCTATTGCACCTACCGGTTCCGGGAAACCCGTGCCATGAGTCTGGGGCAGTTTCTGGAGATGCGTTACAACCGGAAATTCCGTATTTTCGCATCCTTGCTGAGATCAGTTTCGGAAATGCTGGCAAATATGATCATGCCGGCCATTGCGGCCAGATTCTTCATCTATTTTCTGGATCTGCCGCACCGGATCCAGGTCTTCGGGATCTCGGTTCCCACTTTTTTCATCGTGATCCTGATTTGTCTGATCCTTGCCATTACTCTGATCTGCTGCGGCGGCACCCTTTCCATGCTGATCGCGGATTCCGTGCAGGGAATGGTGCTGTTCCCCCTGATGGTGATTTTCGTCCTTTTCATCCTGTATAAATTCAGCTGGTCGCAGGAAATCATCCCGGTGATGAGCGACCGGGCAGCGGGTGAAAGCTTCCTGAACAGCTTCGACGTCAAGAATGCCCGTGATTTCAATCTGCTTATGGTATTCCTTTCCGTCTTCACCGCGATCATGCACAGGGCCAGCTGGATCGGCGCAGGCTATACAACGGCGGCAAAATCACCGCATGAACAGAAAATGGCGGGGGTCATCGGCTCCTGGCGAGGCGCTTTGAACTCCTTGTTCTACGTGCTGATCGCATTGGGAATCATTACGGTGATGAACCATAAAAATTTTTCCGGGATCGCCCGAGATATCAAAATCAATCTGAGCAAGCACATTTCCATTGAACTGGTGGCGCAGGAAAACCGCCAGGATTTCATGGAACGGATCCGGGCCATTCCGGAAATCAAACATCAGATCGGCAAGGACGCACCCCTGTCCAACAAGAAAAATTTGGACACGCCTTACATGGAAGCGGCCCATCAGGCTTTCAAAGATTATGAAGGCGATGCCAGAGGAAACTTCAAGTTTCAACAGTACAGGACTTTGTATTATCAGCTGATGATGGCGTCCGGAATGCGCCGGCTGCTGCCGCCGGTGATCATGGGTTTGTTCTGCCTGCTGATGATCCTGGCCATGATCTCCACCGACGACACCCGCATTTTCAGCGCCAGTATGACCTTCACACAGGATGTCCTGCTTCCTTTCTTCAAAAAACCGCCATCCCCGGAACAGCATATCCGGATGCTGCGTATCGTCTCCATCGGCGTCGGGGTATTCTATTGTCTGGGCAGCCTGATGATGGCACAGCTGGACTATATCCGGCTGTTTGTCACGGTCATGACCATGATGTGGATGGGCGGCTGCGGCCCGGTAATGATTTTCGGTCTGTACAGCCGGTTCGGTAACACCTGCGGGGCTTTTGCCTCGCTGATTTCCGGCATGGTCCTGGCGCTGGGAAGTATCCTCCTGCAGCGGAACTGGGCGGACCACATATATCCTTTCCTGGCCGCCCGCGGCTGGGCCGATCCGGTCGGACGCTGGCTGGAACGGATCTCCGCTCCGCTGAATCCTTATGTGGTCTGGAAGATGGACCCGGTAAAGTTTCCTATCAATTCCTATGAAATTTACCTTATAGTCATGCTTTTCACTTTGGCCGTTTATTGCGGTGTTTCACTGCTGACCCAAAAAGAACCGTTCAATCTGGAACGCATGCTGCATCGCGGCATTTACAGTGACGGCGGAGTGGTCAAGGTTCGGGAAAAAATGACCGTGAAAAAAATCATCGGCAAACTGGTCGGCATCACTCCCGAATACAGCCGCAGCGACCGTTTCCTTGCCTGGATCTCTTTCTGGTTCAGCTTCGTTTTCGAATTCCTGATCTGCTTTTTTCTGGTGCTGGTCTGGAACTTGTTTTCACCTTGGCCGGTCAAATGGTGGGGCACTTATTTCTTCATCATCACGCTGCTGATTCCAGGCATTATCGCTTTCATTTCCACTTTCTGGTTCGGCATCGGCGGTGCGATCGACCTCTTCCGCCTGTTCCGGGATCTGGAAAAGCGGGAAGCGGATATTCTGGACAACGGACAGGTCGAAGGCCATGTTTCTCTCGCCGACCGGGCCAAGTTTGAAAAACTGGAATCCGAATCAAAAGAAAAATAATCAAATTGATTTAGTAAATATCTTCGCCGCACTTGAACGATACTTTCTCATTCAAGTGCGGCGTTTGATTTGCGCCGGATTCACGCAAGCGCGATTTCCGCTGACGTGTTCTTCGTCAGATCCACCGTTTTCGATTCGCATCTGCCGTTTGCTTTATGGACCGCGATCCGGTGCTTGCCGGTGCCGTGACAACGTATCTTGCCGGACTTGAGCACTTCCAGATGGAGTTCGGCATCGTCCGGTTCCAGAACCATGCCCGGCAGGATCGTCAGGATCTTCGCTTCACGTTCGACCACCTCGGTTTCGAAAAGGATCCTGCCGGTGTCGACCGTAACGTTCTTCCGGTTTCCAGCCTCGGTCCAATCGGTATTCAGCAGCATCAGACGGCGGACACTGTTATCCTCGATCCATTCGTTCCAGAACACTTCTTTCGACGGATCTTCCACGCGGGACTGCGGCAGATTCTGCGCCGCCAGATACGCGAGGAGCGCACCCATCACCTGACGCAGG
>JAZUCR010000254.1:0-8987 GCA_045639225.1 Victivallales bacterium | reverse complement strand
GGGCGGGGTGACGCCGCTGGGGGACACTTTCAATTTTACGATCCGGAACATCATTTCCAATTCGGCAAATGCCGTTCTGATCGCCGGATCGCTGGCCGATTCTTCCATTTCCGGCGTGAAACTGCGGTCCGAGGGGTTGGGAAAAATCAAAATCACTTCCGGACCCGAATATGTGAAAAATGTTGAATTCGCACAATAAAAAACAAGGAAAGGAACCGAACTCATGAAAACTATTTCTTCCATTATCCTGCTCGCCGGCCTGGCCGTGTTTCTTGACGGACAGGAACCGAACCTGATCAAGAATCCCGGGTTCACTGCCGGTACCAACTGGTGGTATAACAGCCGGATCTTCTCCGTCGCCAAGGAAAACAACAACCGGTATTTCCGGATTTTTTCCGAGACCGAGGTCAAACCGGTGTTTGCGGAACAGACGCCGGCGATCCCCGTGGAAGCGGGGAAAAGTTATGAATTTTCCTGCCGGTTCCGGAGCATGCTGAAAAGCGGTGAGGTATATTTCATGTTTCTTGTCCGCGATGCCGGGAACCGCTGCATCCGTATCCTCAATTCACCGAAAATCACGGAAAAAACCGGATCGGAATGGGAAACCCTGCGTTACGTCTTTGTTATTCCGGAGAAGGGGACTGTCATCCAGATCCGGATTTATGCGGGAATGTCATTTTCGGGCGAAGTCCGGCTTGACGATCTGGTCTTGAAGGAAGGGAACGGCGAACTGAAACTGCCTGAATTGCCCAAAAAACCGGAGCTGACGGGAAAACCGGATGCCGGATTTCTGGATTCGGCTCTGCTGCTGACCGATTTCCGTGCTTTTCCCGGGAACGGCGACGGCAAAGCGATCCAGAAAACCGAACTTTATCTGGCGGTGGCGGAGGACCAGCTCTGCGGTTTTTTTAAACTGTTCCACGGCAAAGGCAAGACCTTCATAAAAAAAAAGTCTCCGCGTGACAATGAATCCCTGCTCTGGAAGAACGAAGTCCTGGAATTGTTTTTCACCCACATCAATTCCGATGCTCCGCTGTATCAGATAGCCTTCGATCCGCACGGACAGATTTATGATGTGCAGGGAGAAAACCTGAACTGGGACAGCCATATCCGGATCAAATCCGGCGAACCCGGTCCGGAATATACCTGGGTCCAGTTCGAACTGCCGCTTTCCGATCTGGGTTACCATTATGAAAACCGGGGCGCGGGGATCCGGTTCAGCCTGAATGTCGCCAGAAATCATTCCACCGTCGGCGCGGCAGAGTTCCCGATCTCCGTATGGACTCCGGTCCAGCATTTGCGCGAGGCAAAGAATTATCACGTCTTTTCCGTCCGGAAAAACGCTCCCCCGGAACGGGTCTCCGCCCGTCTGAGCGGTTCTTCCCTCATCCAGCTGGCGAAGGATCCCGCCCAGTGGTGGAAGGTGAAAGATCCCCTGTTCAAAGAATTGATTTCGGACCGGCCGGCGCCCTTTCCGGGCTTGAGGATGTTCAGCTGGAATATGCCGATCGCCCCGCACCGCAACCGGGCTTATGCTTTGCAGTACGGTCGGACCTTCGACCGGCAGGAACGGTTGGCCGAATATGACCGCAGCGGCATCCGCCATCTGGAGATGTATCATCGTACCCCGGACAAGGAACTGCTGCCGTGGATGGATGGAAAGCCGGGCCGGAGCGTCATGCTGCTCTATTATACCGGCAGAAACGGATTCGATCCCTACCGGATGTTCGAAGGTCTGGCGGACGAAACCGCGGAGGAACTGAGAAAAAATCCCGCCCGCTATTCCGGCGTCGCCATGCCGGATGAATATCTGCACGGTCTGGATGCTATCCTTTCCGCTACGGCTGCGAATCCGAAGACCGCCGCTTCCGTTGAAGCGATCCGACGCGAGATCCGGGAAAAATATGGTTACGGCAAATACGATATCCCCTCCTCGCCGGAAACCGACACGGAACCTTTTGCCCGGCTTGCCATGCGGAAGTATCTGCTGGCTAAAATGGTTCTCGCTCAGAAGAAAATGATGGAAGTCTGCCGGGAACATCAGAAAAGGACCGGATATACCGTTCAGGTCATTTCCTCGGATCCCACCTCCCAGATGCGGATCCAGCATCAGAGCCGGATCGCTCCGTATGTCGATATGGTCAATGTCCAAAGCGGTCCGGCCAACAGCTCATCCCGCCAGAGAAGCGGGTTCGGGGCAAAACTGGTGACGGACCTTTCGGGAAAACCGGCATTCTGCTATGTGCATCTGGAAAATCTGAACAATGTCAGTTACGATGCGGAAGCCTCGGCGTCTCTGCTGAGCGAAGCGTTCCGTGCCGGTGCCATCGGTGTGGCGCTCTATCCGGTCGACTGGGCCGGAGTGACCCGCCGTCAGGGCAGCAACAACAACGATGCCTACGGTCATCGTCCCCGCTGGGATACCATTCTGGATACTGCGAAAATCATCAATTCCATGAACCTGCTGAAAATTCCGGAACCCGATTATGCCGTATTCGTTTCCAACGACAGTGCATTGAGCCGCCGGAGATGGGAAGCTCCGCCTTATGAAGCCTACTACAATCTTGCCGGTCCCGGCGCCCGCACCTGGTTCCGGTTCATTTCCGATATCCAGCTGATCGACGGCAAAGAGAAACTTTCCAACTGGAAATTCGTGGTGATCCCGAAAGCGGACATCGTCGATGAAGCACTTTATCCGCATTTCGAAAAATATGTGGAAAACGGCGGGACTCTGGTGTGTTTCGACCCCGATTTTTCCCGCTTCCGGCCCGACGGGACCGATGGCCGCGCTTTCACGGAAAAACTGTTCGGCGTCCGGTCTGCAAATACCAAATACTATGACCGGATCGTGCCCCGGACGCAGGAAGGTCTGATGAAAGGAATGAAACAGGCGATCCCCCTGGCTGCCGGAAATCTCAAGCTCGAAGGAAAAGGCGTCAAGGTCCTGGCGGCTTCCCCTGCCGGCGATGCTGTCATCACCGAAAAAGATTATCCCGGCGGCGGACGCGCCGTCATGATCGCCCGCGAACCCAGTTATACCGATGGAAGCCGGCCCCAATGGCAGGAATTCAACAAGACTTTGCTGGTCAATCTGGGCGCCCGGACCGGACAGGACATCTGGCGGTTCACTTTCCCGCATAAGAAGGAAGTCAAACCCGTCGTCAAAGGCTCCTGCCTGACCGGAAACCATTTCCTGTGGTGGCGGGACAAAGCCGAAAAGGTTGCCAACGCCCCGGTCGCAAAAGGCGCCCGCTATACCCTCACCCTGGCTCCGGATGCCATGAAAGCGGGAGGCAAACTGACCTTCGATTTCAAGAACGGGAACCTGACCAACCGTGAAAAAGCATTTTCCGCCGGCGATCTTTTCAATGAACTGAAAAACCGGTTCATCATCCGCGAAGGAAAAATCCGGCTGGATATGTTTGCCGACACTTTTTCCCGCGAGGATGCGTTTCAGATCCGGATCGACTTCGGGAAAAAGGTTCCCGCCCGCCGCGTGAAAATCTTCTGGAGCGGCACCTTGCCGGAAGTCACAGTAACGACTCCCGACGGCAGGAAAGCCGTCATCCCCGGCGGAAAAACGCCGGATGTCCGGATGAGTGAAACGGCACTGACGCCCGGCGCTCCGGTCAGCAGCCTGGTCCTTTCCCTCGGCGCCAGACCGAAAGGGGAAAAACTGATCCTCAGCGAAATCGAGGTCTGGGATTGAACAATGCAGAACCAAGAAACCAATCCTTTTCCGGATGGCTGGAAAAATCAGCATCCGACTCTGGAACAGTTCGAATTACGATATGACAGTGCCGGTTCCCTGCAGGGAAAAACCGCGGGGCTTTACCCTGAGGTTTATCTTACCTTCACCATTCCGGTGCCGCCGACGCTGCCGGACAAAGACCGCGTCCTGATCGACGCGCAGTCCGGTCCCAACGGCTGGCTTTGCGTGCTTACCATGCAGGGGCATCTCCGCTTGGTCCGGCGGCTGGACGGCAAAACCATTCTGGAAACCGGTTGCGCCGCCGGGATCTACGATGTGCCTGCACTTCAAATCGAATTGATCCTTTCCAATATCGTCTGGCCGGTGCGGTTTACCGACTGGGCGAGTGATGATCCTCTGGATTACTCCATGGCGGAGATCCTGGTCAACGGACGGGTCTGCAGCAGCATCAATATGCGGGAACCCGATTTGGCGGTGGTGCCGCTCCGCCTGACTGCTGACGGGGAATGTTCCGGGATACGGGTCTATAACACGATCCGCCGGGACCTGGTGCGTATGCCCGATGATGCGGGCGGACCCGTTGTGGATACCGACTTCCCCGATGCCTCAAGGGTCATGACCCGGTATGACCGCAACCATCAAGTATTACATCTGTTTACCGGAGCGGAATTTATCCGGACGGATTCATACTGGTATTTCTGCCGGATCGCCGGGGAGGGCGGACTGGTCCGCATCCATCCGACGGAACTCCAGGGCGCGCCGGGTATGGCCCCATCGTGTTTCCGAAGTAAAGACCGGGAAAACTGGATTCGATGCGACCTGCTGGAATCCACCGATGAAAGCGGGCGGAACCGGCCGCTGGTCCGGATCCCTGCCGGCACCTGGTATCTTTCCAGCTCCATCCCTTTCATGACGCTGGAACTGCAGCAGCTGCTGGATGAAGTCCGGGAACTGTCGGATTTCGAATGCAGGGAGATCGGCAAGTCGGCCCTGGGGCACCCGATCCCGCTGATCCGGGCGGGCCATGGGAAGACACAGGTCTTTTTTACCATCGGGCAGCATTCCCCCATGGAAATGCTTGGCGCCCATATCCTCACGCGGATGCTGAAGCGTTTCGCGGAAGATCCCCGGCTGCGTGACGAATTTTCGTTTTTTGCCGTCCCGATTGTCAATGTGGATGCGGCTTGCGGCGGCAGCGACGGCTGGAACGGCGCCGGCTGGAACACCAACCGGTGCTGGTTCAAGGATCTCCAGCCGGAAACCCGCGCGGTGGAAGATTTCCTGATGCAGTCCGGGATCAGTCCCGATCTGCTGATCGACTGGCACTCCGGCGGCCACTGGCGCGGTCACTCCGTGCTTTATTTCGATGATGAGATCATCCGGAAATATGCCGGGGAGGCTGCCGCATCCGTCATTTCACGGCGGGATCAGCTTCGCCGTCTGCTGGAAAAGGAATGCGGCTTCCGCCGGACGGAACAATACAGTTTCCCGTTCCGGGACTGGTGCGCCCATGACTGGTATCAGGTCCATTTCCCCGATGCGGTCACCATTACCATTGAACTTTCCGTGACGACCTGTTTCGACCCCGAAAAAGGCCGTTATATCAAAGTGGATCAGGATTCGCTGTCTTCCTGCGGCGATGCGCTGGTCCGCGTGCTTAAACTGATGGAGAAAAAACATGGATAAGAAAGTTGTTTTTCCCTTGATCGGAGCCACGATCCCCAGCGGGCTCAAGGCGGCGGAAGATTTTGTCCGTCTGAAAATGGGCAACCTCGCCGGATTTGCGCTGCCGGCGGACAAGGAAGAGGCCAGAAAGGTCCTGCGTTTCTTCCGGGACCATAAGATCTACATGATGCTGGGGGAATTCATCCACCGCGCTCCTTCCCTGAAACGGTGGTGCAGCGTCGATCTGCCGCCGGAGGAATACGGCTCGATTTTTGCCGAAGGCGGCGAATACCTGCTGGGGCGCGGCTCCATCGGCGAGGTCGGCGGACTGCTTTACTGGCCTCGGGAATACACGCTGGACGGTGCCATCGGTGAATATGCCAGTCTGCCGTCTTGCGACACCGTCAGCGGAGCGCACCGGCAGTTCATTGATTTTATCAAGGATCGTCTGGAATACGAGCGGACGAAAATCGCTCCGGGCCCCTTTATCAATACCGATTCCAGTATGATTTTCCCGTGGCTTGCTGAAGGCGGCGCCGATGTCCTCAATCTGGAAATGATGCCAGGCGATCCTCTCCTGTGTTTGAGTTCGATCCGCGGCACCGCCAGGGCAACCGGAAAACCCTGGGGCGTCCATATCGCCATCGGTTGGTACGGCGGCTGGCAGTTCGATGAGATCTGGCTCAAACGCTGGAAACTTTCCCTCTACCTGTCCTGGATGTCCGGTGCCCTGTTCTTTTATCCCGAATCCAGTCATTATTATTACCACAGCCTCGCCAACAAGGAATACGGCTTCCATACGCCGGAAACCAAAGCGATCCGCCGCGTCCTGCGCGAGATCATCCGTTTCAATACCGTCCATCATCGTCCGGAATCCGGACCCGTGGTCCGGTTCGGCGTCATTCACGGACAGGACGACGGACATCCGGGAATCTGGAATCCGTACGTCTGGGGGCAATACGAGGACGGCCACGAATGGGAATCCGGACCGGCGGAACACAGCTGGTTCCTGCTCCGTCTGCTGCGCCGCAAACAGGATCCTTTCCGGATCGAACTTTTCGGCGACCGCGACACTTCCGGAAATCCGCCCGACGGACAATATGACATCGTGCCGGCATTCTCGGATCGTTTTTCCGACTACAAGACCCTGATCTTCCTGGGTTACAACCGGATGGATGAGACGCTCTACCGGAAACTGGTCCGCTATGTCAAAGAAGGCGGCCATCTGGTCCTCGGCCTGCCGCATCTGAATGTTTCCGATGTCCACGGGGAAATCAAATTGTTCCGGGACGGCGATCTTTCGGAACTCTGCGGTCTGAAAGTCACCGGACGGAATGAAGGTCATGTCCGCGGCATCCAGTTCCTGCGGCAGCCGGCCGCGCCGGGGTGCGTGATCCCGCTGCTCGCGGCGCGGGCCGATCCGATATACAACGGCAGGATCGAAACCGCCGAAGTCAAGATCTGTGATCCCGAAGTCCGCATCCTCGCCGGGACCACCTCTGGGCGGGGCACCAAATTCACCCTGGAAGGTTTTGACCGCCATCCGCTGCTGACCGAACGGAAACTCGGCAAGGGTTATGTCTGGACCGTGACCGCGTTCTCCTGGCCGGGTGATACCGGTATGCGTTCATTTTCCGAAACCCTGCTGCGGACCCTGACCGCGGCTGCCCGGACCGAGTTCCCCGATCTGCTTGCGCCGGACTGCGTCCGCTGGGCAGTCTATGAAACTCCGGCCGGGAAAAATATCTACATGCTCAATACCGATACCGATCTTTCCGCCGCGGTCCGTTTTACCGGCGGCGCCGAAAAATCAGCGGAACTCCGGATCGGGGCCGCCGATATGCGCCTGGCTTTTGTGATCGGAAAACTGGTAATGGCTCCGGAAGACCGCACTTGCGCACTTTCCGGAACGGCTCCCGACCTGACTCTCACCACCCGGGAACAGACCGTGTTTTTCCATAATTTCGGCGATGATCCGCAGGAACTCCGGATCAACGGCAAGACCGTTTCCGTTCCCGCCCATTCGGGCTTGGAGACAGTCATTCCGGCATTCCTGGCGGACCAGGCGGAACGGTTCGATGATTCCTGCCTGGAAGAAGAGGATTTTGAACCGGCGAAACTTCTCATGTCATAATCGATCAAAGGAAAAATCAAATGGCTAAAAAGCTGGAGGAAATCGATCCCGCAATGGGTTTCGTCACGGTCAACCGGGACGGAATGGACTGGCATACCGTGGACAGCCGCGGTTTTGAATTGAACGGATTTTACTGGCGGAAACCGGGCGAGATCCTGCGCCGTCTGCCGGAATCGGTCAAAATCACCGAAGAACTGGATATCCTGGCCTGGAACACAGCGGGCGGGATGCTCCGGTTCCGATCCGACACCTCGGATATCCGGATCGCTGCCCAGTTGGACCATGCTTTCAAAAACAGTGATATCGGAACCGCAGTCGGCGGCTGCGGATTCGATCTGTATCTCGGCCAGGGAACGGCGAAAACCTTTCACCGCGTGACCCGGTTTGATGCCTCGGCCGACGAATATACGGTACCGATCTTCGGTCCCGCTCCGGTCAAGAAAATCCGGGAGTTCACGATCCATTTCCCCTTGTATTCCGGTTTGAAAAAACTGGAATTCGGGTTGACGCCGGGGGCACAGATCCTGCCGCCGACTCCCTGGCCCGATCCGCGTCCCGTCGTGTTATACGGGACCAGCATCGAGCAAGGGGGATGTGCGTCCCGTCCCGGCATGTGTCCGACCAACCAGATGAGCCGTCTGCTGAACCGTCCGTTCCTGAATTTCGGTTTTTCCGGCAATGGACGCGGTCAGAAGGAAGCGGCCGAGATCCTTGCGGAGATCGCCGATCCGGCCATGTATATCCTGGAATATGACGCCAATGCCGGCGATGCTGAAGGACTGCGGATAACGCTTCCCGTTTTTGTGGAAACGCTTCGTCTTAAACATCCTGATACCCCGATCCTGCTGGTTTCCAAAACTCCGACCGCCGGTGAACTGAAAGACGATGCCGGATATCCGGAGAGCCGGCGGGAACTCACCGAAACGCACCTTTCCGTTCTGGCGCAGCGCAGGGCCATGGGCGATCAGAATGTGCATTTCCTGGATGGGACTTCCCTTTATGGGCCGGATCCCACAGAGTGTACGGTCGACGGCTGTCATGCCACTGATCTCGGCTTCTATTTCGAAGCGCGGCGCATGGCTCCGGTCATCGCCCGGATCCTGGGATGATTGCCCGCCGGTTTCAATCTGATCCCAAAACCTTCAGCTCTTCCGGAACAGGGGAGCTGAAGGTCTTTTCTTTTCCGTCAAACGGATCCGTCAATTTTAATTCGAATGCATGAAGTGCTTGTCTGTCAATGATTAATAACTTTTTATCGGCATCCGTCATTTTTCCGTCAGAAAAGCGGTCGAAGATCGTGTCATCGAGACCGTAGAGCTTGTCGCCGACGACCGGGAACCCCAGGGAAAAGAGGGTGGCGCGGATCTGATGGAGCCGTCCGGTATGCAGGATGCATTCGACTTTGGAGATGTCATTGCTGACGGAAAGGCGCCGGAATTCGGTATCGGAACTTTCGGTATCGGACAGGGGTTTTTC
>JAZUCR010000253.1:0-3473 GCA_045639225.1 Victivallales bacterium | reverse complement strand
GGCGTCAACCGTGCCTCGGAACAATTCCCGGACAAGGAATTCAAACGCGTCATCTGCGTTCCCACTACAGCCGGGACCGGTTCGGAAGCCACGCCTTATTCGAACATCGTCGATCATGAAGCCGGCGTCAAAAAGCTGATCATGGAAAAGGCGATCATCCCGGAATTCTCGTTTGTCAATCCGAAGTTCACCCTTACCATGCCGGAAAAACTGACGGTCACCACCGCGCTGGACGCTCTGGTCCATTGCGTGGAAAGCGTGCTCAATTACAAAGCGGAAAACGCGCATCCGAATTCGGTGAACTGGGGCGTGGAGGGGATCCGGCTGATCGCCGCAGGTCTGCCCGAAGTCGTGAAAGATCCTTCGCATGAACTCGGCCGCACGTTCCTTTCCGCCGCCGCGGTGCTGGGCGGCATGTGCATCCGCAACCGTCCGACTTCGCTGCCGCATCTGTGCAGTTTTTCGTTCTTCGGCAAAGTATCGCACGGCGATGCGGTGGCCGCTCTGCTGCCGCCTTTCTGGCAGTATTATCTCGACGAACCGGCCGTGCGCGAGTCCACCATGAAACTGGCGGGGATCTTCGCTTCCGAGCCGGAAAAAACGCCGGAAGAGGTCGTCCGCAATGCCGCCAAATTCATTGCCGACTGCAAAGGTCCGGCCTGTCTGGCCGATCTCGGCTGCGACAAATCCATCATCGCCAAAGCCGCGCAGGATGCCGTGCTCAATCCGATGAAACTGCAGAGCTGCCCCCGTCCGGTCAGTCCGGAAACCGCAGCGGAGATCATTTCCGGGATCCTCGAAAAAGCCTGGTGAAGTCATGAAGATCATCATCGCGCCAGACAAATACAAAGGCAACATGACCAGTCCGGAATTGTGCGAGATCATCCGGAATGAGTTTCTGGCCGAAATGCCCGATGCGGAGATCATCTGCATCCCGCTGGCGGACGGCGGCGACGGCACCACCGAAGCGCTTGCCGCTGCGCACCACGGCGAGATCCGCACGGTCACGGTCTCCGGTCCGCTGGGCAAGCCTGCCGCTGCCCGGCTCGGGATTTTCGATTCGGGCAAAGGCGCGGTCCTGGAAATGGCTACGGCGAGCGGTCTGGCTCTGTTGAAAAATGAAACTCTCCAGCCGCTGCGTGCCGATACGTTCGGCACCGGCGAACTGATCAGAGCCGCACTTGATGCCGGGGCGCAGTCGCTCATCGTCGGCATCGGCGGCAGCGCCACCACGGACGGCGGCACCGGCATGGCCCGCGCGCTCGGCTACCGTTTTCTGGATGCGGAGGGCAGGGAACTGCCGCCCGGTCCGGAAGCGTTGAATCAGCTGGATAAAATCGATGTTTCCGGTGTCGATCCGCGGCTTTTCCGCACGAAGATCGAAGCCGCGTGCGATGTCACCAATCCGCTGCTCGGTCCCAATGGGACTGTGGCCGTATACGGTCCGCAGAAAGGCGTTACGCCGGACATTGCTCCGGTGCTCGAGTCGGCGCTGACGCGTTTGGCGCAGGTCTGGAAAAAACAAGGCTTGCTGGAATCGGTCGAACAGCCGGGCGACGGCGCCGCGGGCGGTCTGGGCGCGGGACTGCGGGCATTCTGCCATGCCGACCTGGTTTCCGGAGCCAAACTCGTGATGGAAGCCGCCGGACTGGAAAAACATCTTCCCGGAGCCGATCTGCTGATCACCGGCGAAGGCTGCACGGACAGTCAGACCGATGCCGGAAAATTGTGCGGCGAAGCTGCCGCGGCGGCGCATCGTCATGGTGTGCCGGTCCTGCTGCTTTCCGGGGCGCTGAAAGGCGATCCCGCCGGCTTCAGCCGGGTTTTTGACTATGCTTTCAGCACCTCGACCGGGGCGCATGCCAGTATCGCCGAAGCGATAAAGGCGGGACGGCGCGACCTGACTTTCACAGCGCGCAATCTGGCGCGGATCTTCAAAAGAGGAGCGGTTGGAAAATGAACGTAAAACGTTATGGCATGATATTGATCGTTTCCGGACCGAGCGGTTCGGGCAAATCCACCTTGTGCAATGCCATGTTCAAGGAGTTTCAGGGTCTGGAGTTTTCGGTTTCCTGCACTACCCGGGCGCCGCGCGGCGAAGAACGCGACGGTGTCGAATATCATTTCCTTACCCGGGAACAATTCGAGGATCATATCCGGCGGGACGATTTTCTGGAATATGCGAATGTGCACGGCAATTTTTACGGCACGCTGAAATCCGAGGTGTACGACCGCACGGAACGCGGGATCGATGTCCTGCTGGATATTGATGTGCAGGGCGCGCTGTCGATCAAAAAACGCTTTGCCGACGATCCCGTGTTCGGTCCGCGCCTGGAGTCGGTTTTCATTGCGCCGCCGAGTTATACCGAACTCGAACGGCGGCTGCGCGGACGCGGGACCGATGCGGAAGAATCCATCCTGAAGCGGCTCGCCAATTCCAAACGCGAGATGACGTTCTGGCAGGAATATCAATATGTGATCGTCAACAATGATCTGGCCGAAGCGCAGCAGGCGTTTTCGTGCCTCATCCATTCGTTACGCAACAAAAGTGCAAGATACAAGGAGGCCCCGTTCCATGAAGCCTGAAAAAAAGAAAATCATCCTCGGAGTGACCGGCGGGATCGCCGCATATAAAAGCGCCGACCTGTGCAGCAAGCTGACCGGAGCCGGTTTCGATGTGCATGTCATCATGACCGCCAGTGCGCAGCAGCTGATCACCCAGCGGTGCTTCCTGACGCTTTCCCGGAATCCGGTGATCTGCAGTCTGTGGGACGTGCCCGACTGGAAGCCGGAGCATATCGAACTTTCCGAATCGGCCGATCTGTGCGTGATCGCGCCGTGCACCGCCAATTTCATCGGCAAATACACGCACGGGATCGCGGATGACGCGCTGACCACGACTGCGCTGGCGTTTACGGGGATCATGCTGCTGGCGCCCGCCATGAACTGCCGCATGTGGCGGTCGCCCGCCGTGCAGGACAACTGCGCGATCCTCCGGAAACGCGGCGTGCATTTCATCGGCCCGGAAAAAGGACGGCTGGCCTGCGGCGACGAAGATATCGGCCGCATGTCCGAGGTCCCGCAGATCGTCGAAAAGATCCAGCAGCTGCTGTCCGGAAAAAAGTAAGATGCGGTCGATCCTGCTGCTTCCCTGGCTGCTGACCGGTCTGCTGGCGCTGACCGCCTGTGGCCGGATCTCCGAAAACCGCGGAACCCGCATTCTCAGGATCTCGCCCGGTAAAAAAATCGCCACGCTGGACCCCGCGCTGGCAGCGGATACGCCCAGTCAATACATGATCGCGGCATTTTACGATACGCCGCTGCAGTATTCCTACACGAAACGGCCTTATGCGCTGGAAACGTCGATGCTGGAAAGCATGCCGACGCTTTCCGCCGACCGTAAGACTTTCCGCTGCACGCTCCGGAAAGACCTGTTCTTTCAGCCTGCACCGTGTTTTCCAGACCGCGCCTCG
>JAZUCR010000252.1:0-3980 GCA_045639225.1 Victivallales bacterium | reverse complement strand
GTTCTCGGACTGATTTCTCTTTTCGATATGAAGATGAATCGGCAATTCAAACTTGAAACCGCCGTGTACGGAACCGTACGCACGGTGGTGTGAGAGGACGGGACTGGCGAGGTTGTCCCTCAAGAGTCCCTCCTACTCGATTCTGAAAAACATTTGATCAGGGTATTTGCCAGTTACCCTTCGATTCCCTGTTTCAGGGCATCCAGATAGGCGAAACCGTTCCGGGTGTCCGGTTCCAGATAACTGCCTTCGGTCCATTCGTTCCAGGCGTTCACCGTGATGATCTCGGCCCCGGTCTGACGGGCACGGGCAGCCGCCTCGGCAAATTCCGCGGGCGTGCTTTCCATGATCGGCGTATAGGGATAACCGCAAGCAGGGTCAAACACGGTATCCTGGGCGGTCCGGGGAGAACTGTCCCAACCGACCGTGACATTCGGATAATACGGGATGGCCGTGCGGCGCCGGATATCGGCACAGAAACGCAGAAAATAATCATCCATGACTTCGCGGTAGGAGGTGCGCGGAAATCCCGACAATCGGCAGTGATGCAGCCAGATGTATGATGTCAGACTGTCGACGCCATACTGATCCAGCTGGAGAGCATTTTCACCGTCCGGCGTTTCCCCGGGCAGGACCGCATTTTCCTGGAGGATCATGTTGATATGAAGGCCGGGGAAACCGGCGCGGGCGACTTTCTCCCGGAAGCGCATCAGCCGTTCCGGACTGCCGAGATATCCGGCGCTGTAAACCGAAAAATACGGCTTGCCGGCGATCTTCCAATAAGCGGGATGGCGGAAATACCGTTCGATGATCAGATCGGTCATACGATCGAAAGCCGAATCGGAAATATCGCCGGAATAGAGTAATGCTTTGGGCGTGCCGCTCCGCCAGGGATGGAGGTCGCGCCAGTCGTGATTCGCCCACATCAAAGCGAACTTCAGCCGGCCGTCCACTGCCGCCGGCATGAACCCGTTTTCCAATGCCCGTTCGAGGAACAGTCCATCCTCGTAATAATACCAGTCGAAAATAAAAGCATTGATGCCGTAAGCAGCTGCGGTCTCAATTTTATTTCTCATGACGGCAGGATTGGATTCATCTTCATAACCCCACAGGGGAATTTTGGGCTGAAGATGACCGGGGAAACGCGGACGTGCCTGCCGGACCAGTTCCCATTCATTCCAGCGGGGACCATGCGTCAGAGCATTGCGCGCGTCAAAGTGATAATTCGGGAAATAATAAACGGCGATAAATTTTTTTTTATCCATTGCAACCCTATTTACCCGATTTGACCGCGATTACTGAATCGATATAAATGGCTTCGACCTCCTTGGCGTTGTTGAGCGGGGCAAACCAGAGATAAGCGGATTCCGCCGGAGTCAGCTCCGAGGCGAGCTGAATATAGGCATAGCGGTTGTCCGGCAGCAGCTTTTTCCGGACTGTTCGGGCGGGGAGCTGCTTGCGGTTCCAGCATCCGGTCTGGAACAGCCGCGCATCCGGCGGGAGGTCTTTCCGGGTTTCGACCCGGACCCGGGCGTAAATATTCCACGCTCCGCCCCTGCCGTATCTGGCCAGGGGAAGCAGTTTGACCTGAACTGCCCATTGAATATGATTGGTGTGCAGTTTAACCGTCTTGCCGCAGCTTGCCTCCGAATCTTTTTCTTCACTGGTCCATTTGCCTTTTCCGTGCAGGGATGGAGTCAAAACGACCGTTTCCGCCTCGGCATCGGGCCGGATTTTATCGATATCTGCCGGGATTTTCACACTGCCGACCCGTTTTGCCCAGTTGACCAGCAGGTTCTTCTTTTCTTCGCCGAGGGCGAGGCATTTTGCTTTTTTTGCATCGTGGACAAAATCCTCGAATTTCTGCTGCCACGTGCGGGATCCGGGGATCCAGCCGAGATGAGCCATCAGTTCCATGCAGCGGATACTCAAAGCAGCCTCCTGAACGCGGCGGAGATATACCGGCGATTCTGCCGCGGCCAACGCTTTGTCATAATAGGCGCGTGAAAAACGAAGGACTTCCGGAGCAAGACAGGCATTGTAATAAGAGCGGTCATACAGAGCAAAGCGGAACTTGACCTTTTTTTCGGCGAAGTACCGGTGATAAAATTTCAGGTAATCCAGCAGGACAGTCCCGGCTTTTCTGCCGTAGTAACCGAGGCAGAATTCTTCTGCAATTCTCCACGCATCCTGATCGGGATTCCACAGCAGTTTCGCAGTCAGATAGTCGCGCAGATGCCCGAATTCGGCAAAGGCATTGGCATGGGCGGTCAGCATGCTGGCGCCTTTTGCGTTATGCATTTTTGCGATCCGATACCGGTTTCCGACCGCATCGAAGTTGGGGAAAGGAAGCATGTAGCCATCGAAACTGGTGCCGTAAGTATTGACGAACATTGTGTGGGCGATCTTGCTCCACTGTTCCTCTTCGAGCAGGAATTTGCGGTTTTCCGGGGAATCCGGATCATCGAGCTTCCGGCTGAAATCGCATTCGATATTGGCGAGTGACAAGGCCACGTTTTTCTCAGGCCGGATCCCTTTCGGAGGAGTGCGGGTATACTGGTAGGCAGACATTTTCAGTCTCAATTTCGGATAATCGGCCGCCAGATCGCGGGCGATCTGATTGATGAACCACATGAACGTGCCGCTCGGTGCTCCGAATTTCCGGTCCATTTCAAGGCAGCGGGGACACTGGCAATGAGCGTAATTATCGCTCTGCACGATGACGAGGATCATTCCTTCGCGGTATTTTTCCTTCAGATATTTCCGGACATTGGCGATGTATTCGCGGATCATTTCGGGGTTGGTGAGGCAGAGCTGCCCTTTGCTGTCATGTGCCAGCCGTTTTCCGTTTTTCTGAAGGGCGAAATATTCCGGATGGGTTTTGCCGTAGACTTTGGCCGGCATGAATTTGAAATGCGTGTGGGAATTGTGCGGCGCCAGATAGAATGCCAGCCCGTCTTCCGGTTTTGGAACGAATCCGAAACTGCCGCCGTTGAGCTTGAGTTTACCGGTCATGATCCATTTCTGGTGACAGGTTCCGGAAATGATCCAGCGGAACAGCGGGAAAGCCGGAACCTGACGGATTTCACGGTCTTCAGGAAACCATAAGGAATCCCGATGCGGAATATCTTCTTCGTCTTCCGTCCAGAACCGGCAGCCCTGGCGTTCGAGGAATTCATAAACGCCGTAAAGGATCCCTCGCCCTTCGGCAGTGCCGGATGAGATATAGACAGCATCATTTTTCCGACAGATCACAAATCCTTCGTCGCCGAGATCCTTCAGTTCGATTCCTGCCTGCGCCGCCAGCGTGTTTCCCAGCAGGAAACGGGGATATGATTTATCTTTGCCGAGGATTTTTGCGATATATTTTTCCAGTTCGGCAGCCGCTCGTTTCTGCACCGGCGGAGCGTCTTTCAGAACCACGACTTCCGCAACCAGTGGAACGGCTGCGAAACATGCGAGAAAGAATATACATCGGATCTTCATCACTGTTCCTCCCAGTTTTTCACGTCTCGGAGAAATGACCGGTCGCAGGTGGAAACGCTGCAGTTGGCGAAAAGGATGTTTGCCTTCGAGCTGTGACGTACGAAAACCGGATAACTGCCGTAATTGACCACTTGCATCGGATAGACGCCGCCGTAATGCTGGATCCGATAGGAATCGAGGTTGGTGCTGCCGTTGTAACCGGTCGGCAGGGATTCGCCGATGTAGATGAAATTCGTTTTAAGCGAACCGATCTTCTTCGGTGTCAGGGTCGCATGGGAGGGACTGCTGCCGAAGGTCCGGTAATTCAGTCCGTAATGCCGGTTGATGCTCATGATACCGGTTTTCTTTTGTTCGGACGGACAATGGAAAGATTTGGAATCTTTGGACCCATATTGATCGACCACGACAGTTGCCGGGAGATATTTGACATTGGGCAGTTTGCCATACCATGCCATGCCGGTGCCTGCAGTTGTTCCGGAAACGGTGGTGGTGGG
>JAZUCR010000251.1:0-4233 GCA_045639225.1 Victivallales bacterium | reverse complement strand
CCCCCGGCGAGTCTGCTCAGCCCAGCCGCCGAAGAGAACCTGAAACGGATCCGGGCCGCGGGAATTCCCGTTTATGAAGGCGATGAACCGGATGCCGTGCTCCCCGTGGCTGAGGTTACGCCGCCGACCCGCGATCTGCGGGTCACCAAACGGATCCTCGGCGACGGTCAGACCGGGTATTTTATTCTCAATACTTCCCGCCGGACGGTTTCGGTCCAATTGAAAATCCCGGAGACCGGTCCGCTGGCTGTTGCCGATCCGGAATCGGGTGAACTTTACGCCGTCGAATCCAGCCGCGGAGTCTGGAACTGGACTTTCCAGCCGTGGGAATCCCGTTATTTCCTCGCGGGTGCCGAGGGTGCAGTAAAGCCGCCTGCCGGACCCGGGGAAACCGTCCGCGAACTGAAAGGCCGCTGGACTCTGCGCCCGCTCCGCCGTTATTATGTCGGGGAACATGAATATAAAAACGAGCCGTGCGGTCAGCCGGCGGCTGCTGCGAAACCTGGCGACTGGCGCAATATCCTTGGTGCCGATTTCAGCGGGGATGCGGTTTACACGCTGAAATTCCGCTGCAGCGATTCTGCGGCCGTTGCATTCCTGGATCTGGGTGAAGTGAAATATGCGGCATCGGTCCGGCTGAACGGCCATGATCTGGGATACCGTTTCTGCGAACCTTTTGTATTTCCGCTGCAGAATGCCCTGCGCCAAGGCATGAATACGCTCGAGATCACGGTCACCAACACCTTCGCCAATGCGGTCGCCAAAGAAGGACTGCTGGAAGAATGGCGCAGAAAATCATTTGTCACACATTATGAATCATTCGAGCGCAGCTTCGAAAAGGACAGTCTGGTTTCCGGTCTGATCGGCCCCGTGACTCTGCGGAGAGCAGAAAGACCGGCGTGATTCAGTTCTTGTCGGGCTGCGGTTTCTTCGCGGGTTTCGGGAATTTCCCATTCAGCAGCTTTTCCGCCTCAGCCAGCAACCAGGCGGTCAGCCTGACCGCTTCGGGCGAAAGCTGCGCGGTGTTCGGATCCGCCAGACATTTTCTGAGGAAAGCAATTTCTTTTTCAGGCGACTGGCGGCCTTCTTTTGGCGGCATCGTCCGGATGTGGCGGAGGATCAGACCGGCGTAATGCTGCAGGAAGTGTTCCCGCTCGGCTTTGCCGAAGAGCAGGGTGTCGTCCTCGGGCAGCTTGCCGAGATCGAGCCGGAATTTGAACTCGAAAATCGGCAACAGATCCTGGCCGATCATCGCTTTCAGCCGGGCGGGATCTCCTTTGATGATGACCTGTTTCAGATTGTTTTTCTCTTTGACCAGTTCGAATTTTTCGTCGGACCTGGTCTGCTGTTCCCGAAGCACCTTCAGGGGAGCGTAATTCAGGAAGACCAGCCAGCGGCCGAGCACGCCGACCAGACAGAGATGATGCAGACGGGTTTCGTCGTTTTCGAACTGCACATCGGCGTAGCAGAAACCCTGATGACGGAAATACCGGATCTTCGCCACCGAGTTGGAATTGATTCTCGTTTCCTTCTGATCCGGACGGCCTTTCCTCGGCTGCTGGGAAATCTCCTGAAGGAAGCAGCAATAAGCGTGATTTTCCGCATCCCAGACCGAATAAAAGACATTCTGGTAATTCTGCGTGTCGTTTTCGTCATTGCCGAGCAGATGTTTGTCCCGGAACAGCAGCGCGGGGCTCCGAAGACTTTCCTCCGGGGTGCAGTAGGATTCCCGGGCGCCGTAAACCGCACAGCCGGTCAGCAGAAAAACGGTCATTGACCATAAGACCGCAAGAAAGCTTTTTTTCATCGTCGCCCCCTCTTTCTTCCGGACATTTCCGGGAAACGCATCAGTTGCTTTTTGAGGTCAGCAGCATGGATTCATGCACTTCATAGAGACACGGTTCGCCGGCGGCGAAACGGCGGTATTCTTCGATCATGAATTTCGACATGCGGTGGACTTCATCATTCAGGGATCCCGCGATATGCGGCGAGAGCCGGACGTTCGGCAGCGTGTAGAGCTTGGAACCCGCAACAGGCGGTTCCGGCCAGGTGACATCCAGCAGAGCGGTCAGATCCTCGCGTTCCTCCAGCACTTCGATCAGTTCCGGTTCGTTGACCTGACGACCGCGTCCGGTATTGATGAACACCGCGCCGGGACGCATGGACCGGAACAGGGCGCCGTTCAGCACGCCGACATTGTCGTCGCGGTCCGGCAGATGGTTGCTGACCACCTGCGCGCAGGCAAAGGCTTCCGCCAGAGACATGGTCCGCTCTTTTTCCGGGGAGGGGATCATGATCACTTTCACGTTGAACGCCTGAAGCAGTTCCTTCAGTTTGGTGGAGACCGCGCCGATCCCGATCAGAACGACCGTTTCTCCGTATATGCCGGGACCCGCATACTGCCGGGCCTTGGCATCGGGGGATGTGAACATGCGGCTGGTCCGGAAATACCCCTTGAGACCCAGCAGAATCTGACCGAGACAGAATTCCGCCACGGGGATGCCGTTGGCGCGCCAGGCGCTGAAAACTTTGATATTGCGGGCGAAGCACGGCCGGGCAAAAGCGTCCGTTGCTCCCGCCGCGTAAAAAACCGCTTTCAGATTCGGCATCATCGCGAGTTGGGCGTCATTGAGGCGAGGGAAACCCCACGTGGAAAACAGCACTTCGACATCCTTGAGAGAACCGTTTTCGACTTCCGCGATGCCCGCGATACCCGGCCGGAGCTCGGTGATCTCCGCGATCTCCTGAAGCTGTTCCGGGGTGAAAACATAATCGATCTGATGAGGCGCTACGGATAAAATCGCCGCTTTGAATTTACGCATGATGAAGTTCCTTATTTTTATTTGCCGAGGCTGGCATTGCCGAAATCGGTGAAAGCTTTTCCGGCGGACCAGTCGGGAGTCCGGCCGGAGCATTGACGGTCGAGCCATTCGAACGCCGGTTCCGGCAGCATGTCGTGTCCGCCTTCGAACAGAGTCAGCCGAACCAGCCGGGATTGTTTCCGGAGATGGATCTTGCGGTTTCCGTAGGCGGGATCATCCTCATGAGCGGTGAGATGTGCCGGCACCTGCTCCTTTTCTTCGATGAAAGCGATATCCGCTTCGGAGATCCGGTCTTCCGGAGCCGCCAGCAGATTAAAAGCCCGGATCGCCTGTCCCACGGGGACACTGCCGGTATGACCGTCGTGAATGCCGGTGTTGATGTCCACCGGAGTGATGCCGGCGGCATTGGTCAGCCAGGTCAGCGGGGAACGTTTGCGTGCTTCGAATCCGGCGGCCTCCGATTCGGCGGGAATGCCCCCGCAGGCGGCTTCGATATGGTCGGCATAGGAGTTTTTCCGCATTTTGCTCTGGATATGCCAGAGCGCGATATCCGAAATCGGGCACCAGGAGGAGACTCCGGCCCACAGATCGGGACGCCGTCCCGCCATCAGGAGCGAGCAGTGTCCGCCGCCCGAACCGCCGGTCAGATAGATCCGGCGCGGATCGACCGGAACGGTATTTTTCACGAAGGCGACCGCATCTTCCAGGTCGGAAACGACCATTTCCGAGCCGCAGCCTTCCGGGGTCCAGTTGGGACCGCGGAATTTCGGGAAGATCATATGCCAGTTTTTCAGCTGCGCCAGTTCGGCATAACGCTTATAGGTTTCCTGCTGATGATCATAACTCCAGGTATGGAGGCAGACCACCAGCGGACGCGGTTCCGTCCCCGCCGCCGGAGAAAATTTGGCATCCTGCACGGAGTTGTCGATTTTGCATGGATAAAGAATATCTTGTACTGCGGACATAACAGATCTCCTGTGTTTTTGAATGGTAATATACAGTGAGAACGGGAAAAATCAATATGAAAGAGAGCGGGGATGATGAACTTTCGGGGGATGACCCCGCCGGGCGCATGTACAGAAAAAAACCGGGCTCTGTAAAGAACCCGGTCGATAGCTTACAACAAGCTGTCGGACAGCTTAATTTGCAGCCGGTTTCTTGGCCGGTTCGGCAGGAGCTGCGGCAGGAGCTGCGGCGGCAGGAGCCTTCTCGGCAGCGGCTTTCTTGGCCGGAGCTTTCTTGGCGGCGGCTTTCTTGGCCGGGGCCTTCTTGGCGGCGGCTTTCTTGGCCGGGGCTTTCTTCACTGCAGCCTTTTTGGCCGGAGCTTTTTTGGCGGCGGGTTTGGCAGCGGCTTTCTTGCAGGCGCAGCAGCCTTTTTCCTGGCAGGCGCATTTGCATTCCTGCTTGGGCT
>JAZUCR010000250.1:0-17420 GCA_045639225.1 Victivallales bacterium | reverse complement strand
CATTTTTTACGGCGGTTGTCAGCTGTTTTCCGGCAGGGAATTCGTATACGGCTCCGCTTTGCCGGTTCAAGCTGACTGCTGCATTCTGTCCAACTCCGGCATCCAAAACGGCGTGGAATTTTATGCCCATGTGACTGCCTTCCGCCCGTTTGTCGTTGAGTGCGAAAACGAAACGGGTATCGGAGTCCTGCAAGGTCCTCAGATAAACTTCCACACTGTCTGAATCCGCAAAGGTCGAGACGAGCGGCCGATATTTCTCCCGGAGTTTCCGTGCTTGTCCCAAACGGTATTCCTGAGCTTTCAGGGCAGTCCAGGGACTGCCGTGCTGAAGGTGATAATAGCTGGCTTTAACTGCGAAATCAAAATTGATGTCCAGCATTTCCGCGCCGGGGATCAGCTTGTCGAACGGCGCACAGGCAAGCACCTTGCCGCCGTTTTTTCCATAATCGCAGATTTCCCGGTAAATATCTTCCGGAAGATGTCCGGCCGAGGCTATCACAAGCAGCTTGCACTTCTTCCAGTCATGGTTCTGCCGGATGGTGTCTTCGAAGATGATATTGGACGGCAGATTTGCTTTCCAGAGCAGGTTCAGCATTGCGTTTTCCACACTGTAACCGTAGCCGCCCCAATGCTGGACGCCGAAAATCTGTCCTGCCGACGACAGCAGCATGGAAACCGGCCGGTTTTCCCTTTTCATGGGACGTGTCGCAGGCCAGATCGGAGCGGCCATCTTTTCGGAAAAGTTTTTGAGGCTCGGAAGCAGCGTTTTTTCCCGGTATTCCATCGGACTTTCCGGATGCAGAAAATTGTAGGAAAACAGATCGAACTTGTCCGGACGTGCCGCCAGTCCAAGGAACATGGATTCCATGAAAATGTTTTCCGGCTGAACGCCGGCCTGCCGGGAACGGGACGGACAGAATTTGAGGCTGTAAAGCCACAAGGAAGGGCCGAACCGCATTTTCTGCTTGTTCCCGCCTCCGGCGATCGCCGCCAGCATGGATTCGGCCGACATGAATGATTCTCCCGCATCCGGGGTCGGATAAAACCAGGTCCCATAGTAATCCAGCCCGATATTCCGGTCGAATACCGGAAAATCCCGGAAAGGATCATGTTCCGTTTCCAGATTCGGATTGACTTCCTTCATGGCATCGGAAATTTTGGCATGCAGCAGATTGTCGCCGAATCCCTTCTTCCAGAGAAAGGTCAGCCACTGATACCAGACGTTGTCTGCGGGAACAATGGCGGGCGTTTCCTTTTTGACTTTTTCCGGGAGTTTCAGGATTACCCCGTCGCTGTCGTCGATGACGGCGGCTTTCGCTTCCAGCCTCGGGATCGGTCTTCCGAACCGTTTTTCATAGCGTTTCATATCCTCCGGACTGCATGACAGCCGCAGACGGTTTTCCACTTCGGAGGAAAGCTGAACGTAGCGGAATGCCGGATAATCCAGCAGAAACGATGCCAGTATCCTGCCCCGGCTGATCGCGTAGTCCTGCGCTTCCGGAAGATTGAAATTCACAGGGTTCGTGTATTTCCCGTTCGGCAGGACGGTGCCGAGATGCCGCCGTGCGGGGTCGACGGTAGAGATTATCGCAACTGCGGCTTTCAGCAGGATCCCGTTCCGGATGGCAAGGTCGTGGAGACGGGCTGTGACTTTCCGCAGTTTCCCGTAATCCGCATACGGATTGAAAGTGATTCCGCAGCCGGTGACGCCGTTCCTGTGCAGGAAATCCATAAACGACGGCTGCTGCGATGAATTCCAGGAGCCAAGGAAAAAGGCATCCGCACCGGGCCGTCCGGCGAAAAACAGCTCGTATTCCGCTTGAAGTTCCTTGTTTTTCGCTTTCCCTGCCACGCGGACTTTGCAAGCGCCTTCATAGTCCGCCCCATTCAGAGGAAGTTCCCAGAAATGTTCTTTCCCCGCCTCGATTTCCGTATTCTGCAAAGGAACTTTTGTGCCGTCCGGCAGGATCGCCCGGACCTGTTCCACCGCCGCATTTGCCGTGCTCCGGTTTACAAAACCGATCTGAAGGACCGGATTTTCATCCCGGTAGAAACTGTGGCGCAGGGCTTTCTGCCGGATAATGAACTCAAGTTCCCTGATTTCCGACGGCTGCATGGTCAGGGTCACATTCCGATAGGTCTGCGCTTTCACCAGTCTGAAAGTCTGCTTGCGTCCGCGTACGCCGAGTGCGACTCCGCCGGAAGGCATATCCGGACAACGGACACAGAATACCCCGACATCATTCAGCTTCACCTGAACCGCATCGGCGGAACTGCTGATCCGGAATTCCAGCAGTTTTTTCTTATTGCCCGCATCGATCGGGAAATCCGTGTTGTCCGCGCTGGCGAGCAGCTGAAGTTTTCCATCCCGGATGCGATACAATGAAACCTGAACTGCCGTTCCGCTTTCGTGAACAAGACGTAATCCGTTCCCTCCCTTGGAAATGCCGAAATCGATCCAGGTAGTTCCCTGTCCGTCGCCCGGCTGGGCCGCAACCGTCAAGGCCGTGTTCGGACCGAAATGGATCCGGCTGGTCTCCGTAACGGAATCCGCTCCGGAATCGTCGGAAAATTCCCGGAAACCATTGCGTGTTATTTCCCATTTTCCGGAAACAGCTTCGAAATCTTTGAATCCACCGTTGGCGAAATCCGCACGGAAGTGAGGCAAATCGGACGCAGCCGGGGAACAGACTGCCAGAACCGACAAGAAAATGATCAGCATAGTTTGTTTCATGTTTCACCTTTTATTTACAGTTGTTGCGTTCGGGGGGACAGCCTTCCGCTCGATAATCAGGTTCCGGAACTGCGCCGGAAAACCGAACCGGCCGCCCGGCGAATAAATTCCGATCCGGATCGGTTTGCTGCAGAACGGGGGAAGCTCCCCGCAGGGGAATTGCCCCCGTTCCGTATCATTTACATAGATTCGGCATTCTTTCCGGTCCATGGAGACCGTGATCTTCATCCATTTCTGCGGAATGATCGGGATGCTGACATCGAACATGGTTCCGGTCTTGTCGCGGCCCGGCGGAAACATGAAGAATTCCAGGTAAAAAGGTCCGAATGTTTTTTTGTTGCGGATCCGGAGCTGCCAGCCGCCTTGCCGGGAGTCGGCGCCTTTGGTCAGGATTTGATAACGGCTCCGTCTGGCCTCGCTCAGTTCTTCCAGCGGCTTCACTTCAATGGAAAGCGTGAACCCTTCAGCATCGGCAAAAGAGAAAAATGGATTGTTCGGAATGGTTGCCGTCGTTTTTCCATCGCAAAGGATCCCTTCCTGTCCAGTCATTTTCGCATCCAGTTCATCCGCCTTGGATGAGATTCCCAGATAACCGGAAAGCCCCGGTTCCGGTCCTGAGTTTGCAAGTTCCTGCCCTCCCGTTTCGTTGAACGGCCAATTCGCCGCTGAAAGTCCGGCGGCAGCGGCGGCCAGAGCGAATGTCAACAGCGATTTCATTGTTTGATTCAGATTCGGTCAAAACTTGGTACCATATGGAGGACAAGCCGCCCATATCTCCGGATCAAGACTTGCCGCCCGTATCGGAATTACAGTATTGCCGACATGTCCGTCACCATGCAGTGTATTGATTTTTTTGTTATGCCGGTCCAGTAAATTCTGGGGTAAAACTTCCTGACTGCCGCCTATTCCCCATCCATAGTAATATATCGACGTTTTCAAGGTGTCAAACGAAGCTCCCGCTTTATAATCCATGATTTGAATGTATTTGCTCGGACTTTTGATTTTATCAAACCGGTAGCATACTCCGGCAGCCGGTTTATATGGATACAGAGTGGTATTGGCGGCATAGCTCAATATGACAGTGTAATTTTTTGTAAACTCGGGATCTGCCGGACAGTGGAACAAGGTATGATCTCCGGCACTGTACCCTTTATCCGGCGCATATTCCCGGAAAGCTCTCGCCCAAGTGTATGTTGCGTCCGGGTAATCAATCACAGATGGCGGGGCTATGTTTGAATTATCCGCTGCGTAATAATGGGCTGTCAAGCCCAATTGTTTCAGCTTTGAGACGCATGCGATTGTTTTGGCCTGTTGTCTTGCTTTGTTCAGCGCAGGCAGCAGCATTCCTGCCAGAATGGCGATGATCGCAATCACGATCAGGAGTTCGATAAGTGTGAATCCTGCTCTTCCGTTTTGCTTTCTTTGTCTTGTAATGCTCATGTTCGTTCCTTTCCCTTGAGGGCTGTTTTTATAGAAATTCTGTGTTTCATTTATGTTCCTGTGTTTCCAGCAGTCCGGAAATATATTTCATTGCCGCACGGTCAAATCCGATTGCCCTTTCGCTGGCGGCTGCCGCCTGCATCAATGCCGCAGGATAATCCTGCAGGATTTTGTCGATCCGCTGAACGATCAGCGCCGCATCGGAAACATTCAGTTCAAGGATCCAGTCCTGCAAACCGATGTCCCGCCACATCTGCCCTTTCCAGGTGTCTTCCGCCTGACGCAGCAGAACAGCCGGACGGTGTTCATCGATGAAGATGATCGGGGAATGCATTTCCATGCTCAGCAGCAGTTTAGACTGTGCATAGATGCTTTCGGCTTCATCGGTGAGCCAGAATTCCCGTTTCAGGACGACTTTCTTCCGCACTTCGTCCGGCAGACGTTCATACAGATAATGCCGTCCCAATGGAACCTGATAATCCGTTTCCGGACAAATCAGGACTTTCAGGTCATAATGCGTGACGATATATGTGATCACTTCACGCAGTTTTTCCATATCCGGCCCGATTTTCGCCATCGAAGGCTTTTCACGTTTCGGATTCGTATAGTAAAAGCCATTGTCATCGAAGCCGGCCGGAGTGAAACGCAGCCGAGGGATCACGCAGACAAATTTCTCCGGCTCAAGGCCATTGTCTTTCATGAATTGGTCGGCAACGGAACACTTCAGCAGCTTCATGCCGAAAGTGCTGTCCGGCGCAAAGCCGATCATCGGACATGCCAGATTCTGCTGTTTCAGGAAATATTCGGACAAGGAATCGCGGCAGAAAACAAAAGCCGCCCCGTCCAAGATCATCTTGCGCTGTTCCGTCCATAACCCATCAGCGGAAACGCCGAATAACCCGTAGGGCTTGTGAGTTTTTTTCTGCCAATCCAGAATACCGGCACTTTCCATGCCCGCACCGGACCCGCTGATCAGCAGGTCGCATTCCGCAAAAGCCTGCTGCACGGCAGTTTCCCCTTCCACCAAATGCAGCGAGGAAAAATTCCGAAGAATCAGTTCGCGGACCGCGGGACTGATCACGCACGGCCAGAGCCATACCTCGCAATCCGGCAAAAACCGTTCCGCCAGTTTCAAAAAACCGAGAGGGTGTGCAATATCCCCGATGTTTTTGACCTGCCAGCTGTTTCGGAGAAGGATTTTTTTCATCTGAATGCTCCTCGGATCAAGAGACGCCGTTCTTTTCTTCATTTTTCCGGAACCGCTGCCATTTCGCGGATATGATCGATGCGGCTTCTCTGGCGGACAATGTCCCTTGCAGAAGTCTGGTCAGTTCTTCCCGGACAAAATAAATGCAGAACCTGAAAAAGAGCCGCTGCGGATCACTTTTGCGAGGCTGGCTGAACTGCAGAGACCCGAGAAACGCGTTGACCTGTCTGGTGCTGTATCCGTATTCGGAGGCGAGCATTTTCCTGCATTCATCCCGCCGTATGGGGATGGATTTTTTGATTTCTCCGCATTTTTTCTGGACTTCCGGCGAAATCAGACTGGCCAGGAATTGTTCCGCGGCAGCCGCATTCAGACAATTCCGCGTGATCGCCACGGCAATATAGTAGGCAGCAAGTTTTTCCCCGGACGGCTTCGGAAACGGCTGTTGGCCATAGGAAAACGAAGGTTCATCGAAAACCTGCAGAAAAGTCATCGGGGCCGGCAGAAAAAGTAATTTTCCCCGCAGGAATGATTCAACATGGTCGAGCGTTTCCCTTTGCGAGGTTATGAAAAGACGGTCCGCACTGCCCCCGGCTTTTTTTCCCACCTCGGAAATGTCATCCAGGATCCGCCGAAGCTGTCCGGGCGAATCCATCGCCTCGGGTGTCGCAGTATAGGCAAAATAGTCCCAGACCCTTCCGCAGGCGAAAACATCTGCGGGCAATTTTTTTACCGACCGGGCAGCAAGATCGGCGAACCGGCTGGTTTTCAGATCCGGCAAGCCGCATTGTTCCGCCAGTTCACGGTTCCAGAAAAGCATCGGAACCGACATGCACACCGGAAGAGAATATTCCGGTGGTTCCGGAAACATTTCAAACAGATATTCATCGGTGAAAAAACGTTTGCGGAACGGTTCGGAAAAACGGTGATAATATTTCTTCCGGTCCAAATCGAAAAGGAAACTGTCCAGCAGGATGTCGATCGATTTTTCTTCAATGATATTCGCGATCCGGGTCGCATCCGAAATGGAAGTCATCCAGACGATCTCGACCGGGAAATCGGGATTCTGCGCATTGTATGACTTGACCGTTTCCGTCCAGAATTTTTTCTGAGGGGGCAGATCTTCATATAAGAGGAACTTGAGCGGGTAATGGGAATTGCCGGTCCAGGCCGAGCCCAGAGCCATGGGATTATACTTTTTGAGTTTTTCCGGTTCGGATTTCGGAGAGACCATAGTCCCGAGCCGGCCATGGCGGACGATCCTGCCCTGTTCGAAGAATTTCTGCATGGCATTGCGGACCGTGACCCGGCTGATATTCAATTTTTCCGCCATGAGCCGTTCCGGGGGCAGCACCGTTTTCGGTTCCAGCCGGGACAGCAGCGCGTCCAGTTTCTGTTCCAGCTGGGTTTTCAGCGGAATGCCGGATGCCTTGTCCACCTCTAAAAATGCAATTATTTCTGCCGTTTCCATATAATACCAAAATCCTTTATGGATATAAAACCAATAATACCAATGATGATAATATACCCATGCAAAATGAAAAGTCAAGCCGTTTTTTGCCGAATCGATCTTTTTTTTTCTGAAAATCTTAATAAATATACAGCAGGATTCAGTGCTGCGGGGATCGCCGGCATTGGGTCGGAGTCATGCCTCGTTTGCGGCGGAACACGGCGGAGAAATAATTGCTGTCGGCGAACCCGCATTTGAACGCGATCTCGCCGACGGAAAGCCATGGATGCAGCCGAAGCAGGATCTCGGCTTCTTCCAGACGCTTGCGCGTGAGCTGTTCGCGGAAAGTCGAATGCAGTTTTTTCCGGAGCACGCCGCCCAGATAATTCGCATTGACGCCGAGCAGGTCGGCCAGGTCGGCCAGCGCGATATTTTCCTGATAATGGCTGCTGATGAATGACAGACAATTCTGCACGTAGAAGTTTTCGTCGCGGCGTTTGACGCTGTTCATTCCCCCGCGGAGCGCGATGGCGCGGAGTTCCATTTCCAGCATCCGGCGCAGGAACAGAGCGCATCCGCTCAATTCCGCACGCCAGTTTTTTTCTGCCGGACGGGGCGGTTCTCCCTGAAAGAAATCCGGCGGCCGCCAGTCCGGACCGGTCAGTCCGCCGACATAAAGAACTGCGGCGAGCTTGTTTTCGAACCGGACGGGAGCCGCGTATTCGTGGATGCCGTAAGGACATTTGCCGCAGAAGCCATGGCCGTATTCGGCAATTTCGCGGCTCCGTTTTTTGTTGCCGCTGCAGGTCCGGTTGCCGTCATACTGCTTCGCCGCCCGGCAGAATGGAATATGATGCAGATACTGATCCGGCGCCAGTTTCAGTTCCTCGCAATGGAGAAAGACCGGATGGCAGACTTCCAGACTGACCGTGACCCGGTTTTCTTTTTCGATCTGGCGCATCAAATCCCGGAACAGCATTTTCCCTTTTCTCCTGTTATCTGAGATAATTTAAGATGATTCTGCGTATTTTTCAAGGTTTTTTTCAAAATAAATGTTATTTTACAAGAAGAAACGGAAACGACAGGAGGGTCTGCCGATGAAAACGTATCTGGAAAATGCGAGGGAACTGCCGATTGCGGCCAAAGCCGATGTTTTGATTGCGGGAGGCGGTCCGGCCGGAGTCGGAGCCGCTATCGGTGCAGCCAAGGCCGGAGCGGGGAAAATCCTGCTGCTGGAAAGTGCCAATGCATTGGGCGGCGTGGCGACCGCCGGAATGATGTCCCACTGGGGCGGTTTCAGCAACGGAAATGAACTCCGTTATATTCAGGAACGTTCTGCCAGGCTGCTGGACTGCCCCGAGGGCAAGCCGGACCGCTGGTCGGCGATCCATCACGAAACCTTGAAAAACGTCCTGATGGATTATCTGGATGAACTCGGCGTTCAGTTCCAGTTCAATACGCTTGTGGCGGACTCCATCGTGGAAAACGGCCGCGTTCGCGGGGTGGTTACCGAGAGCAAATCCGGACGTGAGGCGGTAATGGCGGATGTGGTGATCGACTGCACCGGCGACGGCGATGTCGCCGCCCGGGCCGGCGTGGAATTCACGCTCGGACGCAGGGAGGATCACCTGTGTCAGCCGATGACCCTGATGTTCCGGATCGGCGGTGTGGATTATTCACGGGCGATTTTCCCGCATTCCTTCGAAACGCTGGTGGACGTTCCCGCCGGTGAGATCCAGGCGCTGGGACGTCAGTATCTGCCGTTCCCCGCCGGACATGTCCTGCTGTATCCGACCCGGCTGCCTGGCGAAATCTGCGTCAACATGACCAATGCCATTCATGCGGACGGAACCGATGTGCGTTCGCTGACGCAGGCGGAGATCACCTGCCGCAGACAGATCCCGAAAATCATCGATTTTCTCCGGAAATATGCGCCGGGTTACGAACACTGTTACTGGGTGACTTCCGCCTCTCTGCTCGGCGTGCGGGAAACGCGGCATTTCAAGACTATGTATGAACTGACTGCCGAGGATATTCTGGAAGGAAAACTGTTCCCCGACTGGATCTCCACCGGCAACGGATTCAACTTCGACATCCATCATGTCAACGGAGCCGGCCTCGATCCGAACGGAGCGCAGAAAACTTTCAAGTCGAAGGGCTTTTATTCCATCCCGGCGGGCTGCTGCATCCCGAAGACAACCGACGGTTTGCTGCTGGCCGGACGCTGCATCGGCGGCAGTCACAAGGCCCATTCCAATTTCCGCATCATGTCGGTCTGCTTCGGCATCGGGCAGGGTGCGGGCGTCATGGCTGCAAAGACCGTTCAGTCGGGCTGTTCCGTCCGGAACGTCGACATCGAGGCGGTCCAGCAGGAACTGATGCGGCAGGGCATCCCGGACCATAATTGATTTTTCAGGGAGGAGCAGAACATGATCGGTGCGGTTATTGCGGTCGGTATCTTTCTGTCAGTCATGCCGCTGGCGGCACAGAATGCCGCGGCGAGCAGCATGAAACATTCCCAAAACACCAACATTGTAAAGCATGGAGACATCATGAAAATCGATAAAAATCTGCCGGCAGGCAATATCAAAGTTGTGGAATACCGGGATCATCTGGTCATCATCGAAGAAGAAGCGAGGGATTGCCGCGAAGGCTGGTTCTACTGGAAATTCCGGGCGATATTCAACGAACCGGGGAAATGGACCTTCCGCTTCACCAACAGCAGCAAAGTCGGCGCCCGCGGCCCGGCTGTCAGCCGCGATAAGGGAAAATCCTGGGAATGGCTTACCGTCGGCCAACCTGCCCATGCCCAGGAATTCGTATACGAATGCCGGGAACCGGGTGAAGTGTGGTTCTGTCAGGGACTGCCGTATCTGCAGGAGGACTGGGACCGTTTCGCAAAGGAATATTCCGGACATCCGGCATTCCATCTTTCCACGCTCTGCCGGAGCCGGAAGGGACGGAATGTGGAACTGCTGGAAGTCCGCGAAGGAAATCCGCAACGGACCATTCTCCTCACCGCCCGTCACCATTGTCAAGAAATGGCGGCGTCCATGGTGCTGGAAGGGATCTTGCGTTTTGTGCTGGCCCCGACTCCGGAAGGTGAAAAATTCCGCCGCGAATTCGCTTTGTTCGTGGTTCCTTTCACCGACAAGGACGGCGTGGAAGAAGGCGATCAGGGCAAAGGCCGCAAGCCGCGGGACCATGCGCGCGATTATCTGGGCAAGCATATTTATCCGGAAACTGCGGCGATCCGGCAGCTGATCGAAAAGCATCGACCGTTCCTCGTCATGGACCTGCATTGTCCATGGATCCGTTTCGGCGACCATAACGAAATACCCTATTTCGTGGAAAATCAGGTGGAACGTTTTCATCCGGAGTTCGACCGGATTTCCCGTCTTCTGGAACAGGAAGCTCCCGCCTGCGCACCGTTCAGCCATCAGAACATGCTGCATTGGGGCAGCGGCTGGAATTCCCCCGACAATTACAACGGGAAGAAAAGTCCGAGCGGAGCGGGTCTGAATCTGACCTCGGCATGCGGAGAGTATCCGTTTGTGAAACTGGGTGCTTCCATGGAGATCCCGTTTGCCAATTTCGGCGAAAAAACCATGACACGGAAGGAATTCCTGGAATTCGGATCGGCCATTGCCAGAACCATTTTGCGCTATGCCGAAGAACAGAAGTAAATTTTATCTGTTTTTTTTCAGCAGCCGGATGATCTTTTCCCGGTCTTTCTGCAGTTCATAGTTGCTTTTCGTCTTATAAACCATCGTGCCGGTTTGTGGATCGAGATGGCAATGTCTGCCGAATGCTCTGATTTCGGTCGGGTCGATCCCTGCGGCATTCAGCGCTTTGAGATATTCATAATCATCCAGACCTTCCCTGGCCAGCAGAAGGCGCAGGGATGGATAAATGACCAGGGGATCGGACTGATCCGGATAAAACCAGGTAAATTCCGTCGGGCCGATCCGATATGCGCCGTTTTGATATTTCGTTTCAGTGAGCTGATTGACGCACCAGTAAAGTATGCCGTCCAGCCGGTTCTGAAAAGCGAACCAGTAAAACAGGCGGGGAACCGATGCCGGATATTCCAGACTGCCCATTCCGGTCTGGTTGTAAATCCAGAATTTATGCCCTGGCTTCCGGTTTTTCCACGCCACGGGCAGGGCGGTGACCGAAGGGAACATCCAGACATCGATCGAATGATCCCGCGTCAGAATCTGCTGGTAAGCGTCGATATAAACACCGAGGGTCAGTTCCGGCGCCGCTTTCCGGATAATGGCGGCCAGATTCAGGATATCGCCGTAAACACTGCTGTAAGGTTCATCCCACAGAATGAAAATGAATTTGTCCAGCCAGTTGTTTTTTTTCAGGTAATCGCGGAATTCCGCGGCCGCCCGCGCAATGTTCCGGTCCGCTTCCGGATCGGAACCGATCGGTTTTTTACGGCCGGTTTTCACCCAGTGACGTTTCTTCATCGTTCCGTGTGAACCCAGCATGAAAAAGGTGTTGACGCAGACCGATTGATTTTTCTTCAGGAAGAAATTCCGGCAGAAGAGATCATATCGCGAGAAATCCAGCAGCAGATCGGACCCGAAATTGACTTTGGGCCCCCAGATGAGTTTGCCGTCCAGTAACGGCAGCTGCGTGGAAAACCCCCACCGGTGCATCAGGTCGTGTCCCGCTTTGCCGCCGCCGAGGAATCCCGGATGGACATGGCAGGCGGTTTTGAACGAACGGACTGCGGGGAAGGTGAAATCCAGAACTTCGATTTCAAAAGGGATTTCCTGTTTCAAAACCTTCCCGTTGATTTCGAGGCGGAGTCCGCCGGAATATATGCCCGGCGCCAGACCGCGCGGCACCAACGCGTCGATGACCGCAAAATGATGCGGCGAACGCGACGGCCGGTAAGCGGAATAAAGCACATCGGTCATATTCTTTCCGTAGGCATTGGTCGCATAACCCGGGTAATATATTTTCAGCGAGTCTGCCGGAAAGATTTTCCCGAGGCGGTTTCTTAATTCTCCCGGCAGGACTTTGAACGTTTTGAACGGCGCCTTGCTGCTGACCGCCAGATGCGCGGCCTCCCATTCGCCCCGTGCGGCGGTGATCCGGAGCGTTTTTTCCCCCGCGATCATTGGCGGCATGGTTTCATTTTCGTCGAAATGTTCCCCATAGGTATTCCACACTGCAAGCCCTTCGAGATCCGCGATCTTCACGCCATAGCGGAGCTTGGTCAGGCGCAACGCCGCGGACTGGAAGCCCCGGAAATCCAATTCAGGTTCGAAGGTCCCGAACGTTTTTTCCCGGTCAATATACCGGTTCGGCCAGTATTTCGGGATGGTGCCGTCCTGGTCCATGGATGAATTCGAATGATTGGAGATCAGCCGCATGGAAAATTTCCGTCCGAATTTCTGATCCTTGACAACTTCCTTCCGGAGTATGACATACAGCATGTCGCCGGCGGTTGTAATTACATAATCATCGGGATAAAGGGGGTAACCGGCGTATTTCCCCCCTGCGATCCGGAGGACGGAAAGCTTGTTTTCCTTCGGGCGGATATTCAGCATGAAGTCCCAGGGCGGCAGTCCCGTTTTAGGGTCGTTGTCAACATCGGAATAATAACCGAAGGAAAGGTTGTCTTTCTTGAGCAGTTCCGGCAGCCGGTTGATCTGAAAAGCCCAGACGTAGTTTTCAGAATCCGAGGCAAAGCCCCCCGCCACCGTCTGGAATCTGACAGCCGGACCATCGATCCTGAACAGAACCGGCACTTTGACCGTTTCCGCGCGGAGCACGGCAAAGGACAGCACCGACATCACAAGTGCCAATATCGCTTTTTTCATGATTCGCTTTTCCTGTTTCCTGGTGCCCGCGAAATTCATTACTGATAATACATCCAATAACGGAGGTCCGGGACCACGGAATAGGACCATTTCTGATCATATGCATTCCAGATGGAAATGGCGATTTCCCTTTTGATGTTTTTCACCGCACCGTCGTAACTGACATAATTGGCGGAACAGTCGGGGAAGCAGCGGCGGGAAAGTTTTCCCCGGTCTTTGCCGTGACGGTACCGGATCGTACGCTCGGATTCCGCCAGACATGCTTCATACGGCGCAATAAAATACTGGTGTGCATCCATCCACATGATCTGTTCCGGATTTTTCAGCTGCGTCGCCTTCTTTTTGGTCCAGGGGATATTGGCGCCGTAGCCGCCATAGGCGAACACCCCCTCTTGCTTGTATTCGTTGGTATCCGTAGGGCAATACCACAATTTCATCGAAGCGACCCCCTTGGTGATATGCCATGATCCCGGTTTGATGAATTCGGTCAGCAGTTCATGGGCGGTTTTGGTTTTGGTCGTATCCATATAGACGGAAGCTTTGTAGTCCTGCATATACTGCAGACTTGCCAGTCCGAGCTGGCGCAGATTCCCCGTGCAGCTGATGGTTCTGGCTTTTTCCCGGGCCGCATTCAGCGCCGGCAGCAGCATCCCCGCCAGGATCGCGATGATCGCTATCACCACCAGGAGCTCTATCAGCGTAAAACTGCGCTTTCGCTGGAATGATGAATGATGAGTGATGAAAGATGAAAACTTGTTCATGGTCTGCTTCCCTTTCTGTTTTATTGGCTGGTTGTCTGTTGTGTTGCCAGATATTCGAAATCCTGTGATCTCGCGTCATAACATGTAATGTGCGGCGGTCCGACGGGTCCGACCTGTCCGACAAAGTTCGCAGAAAACCGGTGATCCCGTCCCGACGGCAAGCCTGGAATACTGTGATGAACACCCATCGCCAATCCCGATGCCGTCACCCGGGACTGTGCCCCGCTTTTCATCTCTCATCTTTCAGTTCTCATCCTTTTGCAATTTCACAAACTGTTCAATTCCTGTTATTTTCTTCTGAACAAAATTATAATAATATTCAAGCGGAGAATCAAGACCCGGCAAAGTTTTTTTCAGTTTTTTTCGTGAATAGATTTGTATTCAATATGAATCTATGCTATTTTAGAGTCGGAAAGGAGCGGAAATGAACCGGATACAGCGGAAAATCTATCAGGAGCTGGCAGGACAAATGCTTTCCGGCAGTCTGCCCGCGGGGAGCCTGCTGCCGGGCGAACGGGAACTGGCCGCGGAATACGGCACCACGGTCATGAATGCGAAAGCCGCGGTCAACCTGCTGGCCCGGCGCGGACTGGTGCAGAGAAAACGTCATGCCGGCACCCGGATCGAGCCTGTGGTGTTTCGTTCGCTGCTGCCCGATCTGCAGAACGCCTTGGATAAACTGGCCGTCCTGCTGACTTCCCGGAATCCCACCGGGATCCATTGGAATGAAGACAGCTGCCGGGCATTCGGGGACCGCGCTGCCGAACTGGGGTTTTCGGCCATCCGGCTGGAAATGCCCGATGATCCTGTGCAGTTGAAAAGTTGTCTCGGCGCTCTGTCCCGGCTGCAGCCGGAAGGCATTGCCGTGCTGGATGACAATTTTGACCATGAGACCCTGTTTCATCTGCGGGACTGTTTCAAGCTGTTTTCCGTTCCCGTGATCAGATTGAACCGTCTCGGCGCCTCGGTGCCGCTCAATACGCCGAATACGGTATCTGTCGATATCGATCACTACGAAAACGGACGCCAGGCCGGGACCGCCGCCTTGTCCGACGGCAGATCGGCGGTCATCTTGACCAGCCAGGTCGAGTTTGATCTCTCAAAGCCCAATTATCATTTTTATGACAAATTCTGCGGAATACGGGATGTTTTCAAAGAGTCCGGCCGGTCCGTTCCCGCTCTGCTGGACTGGTCCGAGGGATCGTTGCAGGAGCTGGCCGGTCTGGTCCAGACCGGAAATGTCAGGGTGATTCTGGCTCTGAATCTGGAAATCGCCGCCCGCTGTTTTGATTTCCTGCGGCGGAAAAAACTGAAATGCCCCCAGGATTACACGATCCTCGGGATCGATGATCTGGAACAGTACCGGCATTATCTGTTCAGTGTGGTCGGCGTTTCGAAAGAGAGCATCGGGACTGCAATGGCCGATCTGGCCTGCCGCCGGCTGCCGTCGTGGCTGAGGGACGCCGGTCTTTCGATCCGATGCTCAGGCAAGCTTCTGCGGAGGAAAACCTTTTAATGTTCAGCCGCATATTTTGTTTTTTTTCCTTTTTCCGATTTGAAGTTCTGCCAACTGACTGTATATTGCCGGATATCAAACTATTTCAGGAGAAACAGCAATGAAACAAGTCAGACGTTATCTGATGATCGGTGCGCATCCGGACGATGCGGATATCCGTTTCGGCGGCACCGCTCTGAAACTGACCCGCGCCGGTCATGTGGTGAAATTTGTCTCCATGTGCAACGGCGACTGCGGTCATTTCGATATGGAGATCAGCCACGAAGCTCTGGCGGAACGGCGCTACAAGGAGACCCAGGCCTCCCGCGCCGTTTCCGGCATCAGCGAATACCAGGTGTTCCATGAAAATCACGACTGCGAACTCGAACCGAATCTGGAAAACCGTAAGAAAGTAATCCGTCTGATCCGCAATTTCAAACCAGACGTGGTCCTGACCCATCGGCTCTGCGACTATCATGCCGATCACCGGGCCGCCGCGCAGCTGGTGCTGGACGCCGCCTATCTCACCCAGGTCCCGAAATTCTGTCCCGATGCTCCGATCCCCGAACAGAATCCGGCTTACGGCTATACCTGGGATGCTTTCGACGATCCGCGTCCGTTCCGTACCGATGCTCTGGTCCCGATCGACGATGTGCTCGATGACAAATGCCGCATGATGGATTGTCACTCTTCCCAGTT
Source organism: Victivallales bacterium (assembly GCA_045639225.1). Taxonomy (GTDB): domain Bacteria; phylum Verrucomicrobiota; class Lentisphaeria; order Victivallales; family UBA1829; genus SIG94. The sequence goes on along the minus strand of JAZUCR010000250.1, from coordinate 1,791 downwards.
CTACGAATGGCTCGCCTGGGAAAAGCACATCACGTTCGATCATGCCAATGCGCCGTGGGAAGAGAAAAAGAAGATCCTGCTGCTTTCTCTGACACGTTTCATTCAGGCTGCCGACCGCGGCCGGGATCGGCTGATCCGGTTCTTCGGCGAGGCCGGAAAAACCGTCAAGTATGCCGAAGCGTTCGAATATTGTCCCTACGGGCGGAAGATCTCCGAGGATGAATTCCACGCGCTGATGCAGCCGTGATCATTCTTTCGGGTAAAATAAAAAACTGCCGGTTCGGGAATCAAGTCCCGTCCGGCAGTTTTTGTTATATAAGCTGGAATGGTCAGCCGATCACGGAGATTTTCTGGACCAGCGTGTGGCTCGCGCCGGGCGCCAGATCGATCCGGTCGACCGAGCAGTTCGCGGCTTCCACACAGACCATCGTGTGGTATTCCTCATCGCCGAAGTCCGCCATGCGCTGGGATTTGGCGATCCAGGGATTCCAGACGACCGTGGTCCGGGAATTTTCCTTTTCCACCAGGATCTTGCGTTTCTTCACCGGATCGTCGATCGTGACCGCCGCTTCGGAATGATAGATATTGTCGGTTTCCGCCTCGAATCCGAACGCGTCTTTGGCGGTGAAATCGGAATTGTTCACGCGGTTTTCGGTAAAGGCGCCGCCGAGACCGCGGATCGTGGTCTGTTCGATTTCCCCGATGTTGAAATAGGTGTGGATGGCATCGCCGAGTTTATACGCGGTACCGCCGGTGTTCACCGTGGTCATGGAAACCGTGAGTTTCGCTCCGAAGTTGACCGTCATGTTCACTTTCAGCGGATGCGGATCATTCACGCTCAGTTCGAAAGTCAGGGAATCGGAACCGTCCGGAAGGACAACCGCGTCCGTGAGCTGCCAGAACTGGATCCGCGCGACTCCGTGCGTCGGCGCCGGATCGGGACCGAACCACGGCCAGCACAGCGGAATGCCTCCGCGGATCCCTTTGGGCGCCGCGAAGATGCTCTTCTGCGAAAGCCACAGCACGTCTTCCTTGCCGTCCGGAATATACGAAAGGATATGTGCGCCGAAAAGGGTCACGGCGCCTTTGCAGTATTGGTTGGCAATGTAAGCGGTCGGCAGTTCGGAATTTTTCCAGAACCCGAAAGTCAGGCTGGGTCGGTTGAATTTTTCGTTCAGTTCAAGCAGGGTTTCCTGTGCATTCATTTTTTCTTGCTCCTTGTGATGATGCGGTTCCTTTCACTATACCGTATTTTTTGCTGAAATCAAGTGCTTCGCACTGGAAAACCGCCAAAAAAATGATATATTACCGAATCAATCTGGCATGAATGGATGGTATTATGAAGCATAAAAATATGGATGTGCTGCTGGACGCCTTGTCAAAACGGATCCTTTTCCTCGACGGCGCCACCGGCACGGAACTGCAGAAACAGGGGCTGACCGAGGAACATTTCCGGGGGACCCTGTTTCAGAATTCGGCCATCCCGCTCAAAGGAAATAACGACATCCTTTGCCTGACTTATCCCGATGCGGTCCGGAAAGTGCATACCTCCTATCTGGAAGCCGGATCGGACATCATCGAGACCAATACCTTCAGCGCCAATGTCATTTCCCAGTCCGAATACGGGCTTGGCGATCAGGTTTACAACATCGCCAAAGCCGGTGCGGCGATCGCCCGTGAATGCGCGGACCTCTATACTGCGAAAAATCCGGCGAAGCCCCGTTTCGTGGCCGGTTCCATCGGTCCCACCTCGCGCACCGCATCCATGTCGCCGGATGTGAATAATCCGGC
>JAZUCR010000249.1:0-5613 GCA_045639225.1 Victivallales bacterium | reverse complement strand
GACAGCAGAAAAATCAAACAGAGAAATTTCCATGAAAAATGCCAGTGTTGCATGCCTCAGCCGCAGCTCACGTTCCGGCGGGACCGGTTCTTCGAGCAGACGGATCACGCGGCTGGTTTGTCTGCGTCCGATCTACAGTGTATTCACAATCGTCTGCCGTTCCGCCGGCGGGATCCGGTAGAGTTGGTTGAGTTTTTCCGCGCCCGAAAGCAGGGACCGGGCCACCGCATCCGGATCGGCCGTGATCAGAAGCAGATCATTGCCGTTTTTCGAACCGACGGTCTGGTGTTGTTCCCAGGGTGCGGTCAGGTAGATGCCGCCCTCCGCTACGGAGATCAGCTCCCCGTTATGCAGTCCTGTTGTGTCGCCATGGATGAGAATGCCGATATGGACCGAGGAATGCATATCGGCCGGGCGGCCGGCCTTTCCTGCCGGATGGGGGATGTATTGGACGTTCAGCGGGTGGGCATCGCTCAGTTTCCAGTCAAAACGGATCGGTTTCATAGCAGATTTTTACAACTCCTTTGCCGTAATATACCACGTCAAAAATTTGATTCAAGCGGATTTTCGGTCTATATTACGGATATCCGCTGAAAAACTGCAGACAGGAACGCAAGGAGATGATTCGATGAAACACAAGGTAATTCTGATCGGCTGCGGGATCATGGCCCGGCAGCATGTCACCCGTTTTGAATCGGTGCTGGACCGGGTGGAGATTTCCGCCGTGGTCGATGTGGTCCGCGAGCGTGCGCAGGCGGTATCGGACCTGCTGCCCAATCATCCGCCGGTGTTTACCGATTATCACGAGGCGCTGCCGCTGGGCGAGGCTGTCCTGCAGGCGCTGCCGCATCATCTGCATGCTGCCTGCACGATCGATTGCCTGAATGCCGGTCTGCACGTGCTGGCGGAAAAACCGCTGGCGAATACCGAGGCCGAATGTCTGGCCATGATGGAAGCGGCCCGTCGGAACAACCGGATCCTGATGGTGGCTTACTGCATGCGTTATCATCCGCTGGTCCGCGAACTGCAGCGTCTGATCAAAACCGAAGAATACGGCAAATGTTTTCAGCTTTCGATCTGGACCGAACAGCTGACCATGCTGCGGAGCGAATGGCTGGCCAAACGCGAATTGGTGGGCGGCGGTCAGTTGTTCAGCCCCGGCTGCCACTATATCGACCTGATGCTGTGGATGATGGGCAAGCCGCTGTTCGGCACGCATATCGGCACCAAGCTCGGTACGCCGTGGATGGACCGCGAAGGCACCAGCAATGTGTGTATTCAGTTCGAAAGCGGCGCGCTCGGCTACCATTTCGGCACCTGGGGAGCGCGCGGCACGAAGCATCAGTATGATTTTCAGGCACACTGCGAACAGGGAATGCTCGACCTCGATTTCTACGCCGGAAAACTGGTCCTCTACTGCAAGAACCCCGAACATATTCCCGGCAAGAGCATCTCTTCGAAGGAAACCGTCCTGATGGAAGCGCCCGGCGTCAAATCGACTGCCATCGAAATGGCCCATTTCATCGACTGTATCGAGACCGGGAAAACGCCGGAAACGACGCCGGAAGAAAGTCTGGAAGGTCTCCGCGTGATCTGGAAACTTTATGAAGCGGAGGAACAGCAGAAGATCGCCGATCTCCGCGGCATCGGTTTCTGAATCCGCCGCTCTATCCCGGTCAGAACGTATCCGCGATCGGGAAGAGCAGCGTCCGGTTTTTCACCGCCGCGGCGGTCTTCACGGTCAGCGGATCGGTGCTGTCCGCCAGACGGATCATCAGCTTGTTGTCGTTATGTCCGCCCTGGACCGGCACGAATTTCCGCACCGGATGGCCCGGATCGGCTGAATACGCCTCCAGCAGACGGTCCTTGCGGTAAAGAAAATACGTGTCTTTTTCCAACCGCCATTCGTGCTCGGGTTCGGCAAAGAGTTCCAGCCAGGTCTTCTCCGAACGCATGCACTTGCCGGAGAATTCCTGTCCCGACTGGTAAATGTACCGGATCGAATGGACGATCTGTTCTTCGCGCGTTTTGGGCGGGCTTTTGAGGCGGAGATACTCCCTGCGAAGTTTGGCCGTGTTTACCCGGAACGCATCTTGTTTCGGAAAATCCTCCGTGCGGATCTCCCGCGAACGGTCGGGTTCATAGAGTTGCCAGCCCTGCGAAAGATACACGCCTGGTTTGTCGGTGTAGAGGGGCATCATCGGGCAGCAATAGTAGTTTTTCCGGCAATACTCCCAGGCGGAATCCTGCAGTTTTCGGGCATAGCCGCGGCCGCGGAAATCGGGGTCGATCCCGACGTCGGAAAGTCCGCCGCAGGGAATGACCGTGCTGTCCAGCAGGAACTGGTAATCATGGATCCCGACCGTACCGATGAGCCGTCCGTCGATTTTTGCCGTAAAAAGTTTCAGGTCGTAAGGGAATGACCGCATGCCGTGTTTCAGCCTCGGTTCCCAGAAATCGGGAAAACAGCGCAGCAGGAGCGGAACGAGTTCGTCGAAATGACTCAGCGGGAACCGGGTGATGAATTTTGGCATGAGCGTGAATCCTTTATTTCAGTCCGGCCAGAACTTCTTCGGCAATTGCCTTGCGTCCGTATTTCGCCCGGTCCCAGGATTCCATCCGGTTGGTCAGCACGATGACGAACCGCTTCGTTCCCGGATCGATCCAGACCGTCTGGCCGGTCCAGCCGTTGTGAAACACGGTCTGATCCGAAAGTCCGGCGGGAATCATGTCCGGCATTTTGTCCCAGCCGATGGAATGCGGATGCGCCACTTGCGGCGGGTTGAAATCGGTGAAGCACAGATGCAGGATCTCCGGCGGGAAGACCGAGCCGTCGTTGCGGAGCATCATGCGGGCATACTTTGCCAGGTCGGCGGCGGTGGTGAAGATCCCTGCATTGCCGAAGGGCAGGGGGGCGTAATGTCTCGCACCGGGATCGGAAATGATCCCCGGATCGGCATTGATCGTGCGGATGGTCCGCTCCAGTCCGCCGTCAATGGGTTTTGTCCAGGCGGTCTCCTTCATGCCGAGCGGTAGGAATACCCGTTTCGAGGCGATGTCCGCCAGAGAACGTCCGCAGATTTTTTCGAGCAGGAAACCGATCAGGATGTAATTGGTGCAGGTATACTGGTATTCCGTGCGGGGCGGTTTGAGAAAGTCCACCGCGAGGATCTTCCGGTGCATTTCCGTCGGAGTTCCGGTATTGCAGTAGCCGATGTTGACGCCTGAAATATGAAGCGCCAGTTCGCGCACGGTGACGGGTCCGAATTGTTTCCCTGTGAAATCGGTCAGATAATCGGTGAACGGCCGGTCGAGGTCCAGCAGTCCGTCCGCCAGTGCCGCGAGCAGGACGGAATTGGTGCCGACGGCCTTGGTCACGCTGGCAATGTCGAAGATCGTGTCCATGGTCATGGGGCGCTGTTCCCGTTTGTCCGCATAGCCCCAGGCTCCGGCAAACAGATCCTGTTCCAAATCTCCTGCGAGCACGACTGCTCCGTCGATGAGCCCGTCACGCATCTGTTGTTCGATATGGTGCATTCAGTCAATCCTTTCTCGAATGCTTCAATATAATCCGTGAACGGCAGTAATACAAGCCGCAGGCGGAAACTTGTCGCGAAGTCTGCCGGGTTCGGGATGCATTTCCTTTTCGGCGGAACTTGAAAAATTGCACTGCCCGTATTATATTACATGAATACAACCGGAGACCGGAAACTGATGGCCAGACATAAAATCCAGAACACCCCGTCGATCCGCCGCATGCCGAGCTATATGCACAAACTGATGCTCCTGCATGCGGCCGGCGAAAAGTTTACCTCCGCAGCGAAACTGGCCGAATACATGGACCTGGATCCGATCATTGTCCGGAAGGATTTCGAACTGACGGGGATCAAAGGCCGGCCGGGCATCGGATACAAGACCAGTGAGCTGATCAAAGCCATCCGGCGTTTTCTCGGCTGGAATGAGACCAAGACCGCTTTTATGCTCGGCGCCGGTTCGCTCGGCAGCGCCCTGCTGGGTTATGAGGAATTTGCCGAATACGGACTGCTGATCACCTGTCTTTTCGATTCCGATCCGGACAAAATCGGCACCATGGTGCACGGCCATGAAGTCATCGACATCCGGCGGCTGACCGAATATGCGATGCGCTATAAGCCGCAGCTGGCGATCATTTGTGTCCCTTCGTCCTGTGCCCAGATGCTCGCGGACCAGCTGATCGAATGCGGCGTGCGGGTTTTCTGGAATTTCGCCAACACCTGTCTTCAGGTGCCGCCCGAGGTGGTGGTCCAGCGGGAAGTCATCGCCGGCGGTTTTGCCGTCCTTTCCCGCAAATTCAAAATTCATGCCCACGGGGACGCTCTGGATTGAGCAGAAACAGAGACCGGCCGGAGATGACGGATGAACAGATCGAAAACGAATAAAGCAGTCTTCGGACTGACGGAGCAGACCGTATTCTTCCTGTATCTGTTTGCCGCGCTTGCCCTGGTCTTCTTTCACGAACCGTGGGAGGATGAGCTTCAGGTCTGGTGCATCGCCCGGGAGCTGAGCATACCGGAAATCTTTCATCAGATGCGCTATGAAGGCCACTTTGCGCTCTGGTATCTGCTGCAGAAGCCATTTGTCTGGCTGGGCATGCCTGTGACCATGATGAATATGCTGGCGTGGGGCCTCTGCGTTGCGGCGGCGGGACAGCTGTTGGCCGGCCGCTGTTTCGGGAAGACTGTCAAGATCCTGCTTCTGGTGTCCTGTCCGCTGCTTTACTGGTTCCCCGTGGTCGCGCGCAATTATGCGCTGATCCCGCTGGCGCTCGCTTTGCTGGCCGGTTTATATCCGGTCCGGCTCAAAAAAACGTTTGCCTATGCTTTTTCGCTTCTGCTGCTGGTCCATTCCCATGCTTATATGGAAGGCCTGGCGGGGATCCTGGGCGTATTTTTCGCCTGGGATCTGATCGTTCATTGTCGCCGGATGGCCCCGGCGGAAAAATGGAAAAACCTCGGCGTCTTCGTTCTGATCGGGGCAGGGGTCCTGGATGCTTTCCTGCAGGTGTTCCCCGCCTTCGGGACTTCGTCCTTTGCCCCGGCTTCGGCATCTTCGATTCTGGACAATGCCGCTTCCATTCCCGGACGGATCTGGAATGTGCTGATGCGTCTGCCGGTTGACTTCGCCGGCTGGTTCGGCAAATTCACCGGCCGGAATACGGCGGTCTGGCTGTTTTACGGTGCCGGTGCGGCCGCGCTTTTCCAGCTGCAGCGCACCCGCGGGACCCGTCCCGTGGTGATTTTTCTGACCGGATTTCTCTGGCAGGTCCTGTTCGGTGCTCTGATCTATCCGATCGCCCTGCAGCGGATCTATCTGCCGTTCCTGATGCTGGTTTTCTGCTATGCTCTGCCGGTCCGGAAGAAGCTGCTCCGGAAGATCCGCAAGCCGTTTTTCCGCAAGCTGCTCACCTCTCCGGTTCCGCTCGTGGTCCTGAGTGTCATGACGCTGCCGGATACGATGCATTATGTGTCGATGGATTATGCCCTGCCGTTTTCGAACCAGTCCCAGATGGCTTTTTACATCGAACACAACATTCCGAAAGATACGAAGATCGTCGTGGTTCCGGATACTTTGATC
>JAZUCR010000248.1:0-2888 GCA_045639225.1 Victivallales bacterium | reverse complement strand
TGATTTTTTATGCAGTTATGGGTTTTATCGGTTTCAGTGCGGGTGCGGTCGACGGCAATATCCGGGCAGCGATCCCGCTGATCCCTGCTGCCATAGCCGCCGGACTGCTTCTCGGCATTCTGTTCTTCTGGCTCCCCGGCGGGATCATTTTTGCCTTGATACTGGCGGTTCTCACCAGAATTCCGCCGGCAAGTTCGGAAAATTTGCAAAAACAATTTGACAAATCCTGAATTTCAGTATAATTTACCTTAATGCATTTTTCGCCGGTCTGACAAAGTCCGGAAAAGGAGATCGATATGATGAAGATTGTAAATATGCTGTTTTTATGTCTGATGCTGGCCGGCGCCGCGGCGCTCCGGGCGCAGGATCTGGGCAAGGAAACCCGGGTCGATTCGGTTCTCGCCTCGGTGAACGGCGAACCGATAACACTCCTCGATGTCATGCTGGAAAGCAGCCGGGAGGAACTGCGCCTCGCCAGTCTCTATTCCGGTGCCAGACTCTACTCGGAAATCTCCCAGCTCCGGAAAAAGATCACCGAAGACATCATCATCCGCAAGCTCATTTATGCCAAATATCTCGAAAAACCGTTTCCGATCGACAATCAGTATATCGAACGGATGATGGATCATCTGGCTATGACCATCGGCGGCGGCAGCCGGGACAGTCTCGTGAAAAAAGCCGAATCTCTCGGCACGACTATGGAAGAACTCAAGGGAAAAGCCAAGGAAAAGATCGCCGTCGATATTCTGCTGGGCGAAAGCTGCGACCGGCCAGTCTATGTCACACCTAAGGAAGTTTACGAATATTATCAGAAAAACCGGTCCGAATGGATCACTCCCGCCAGTTATACGCTGGAACTCCTGCTGGTCGGCCGCAACGGCGGACGGTCCGGTCCGGACCCCAAAGTTGCCTGCGCCAAACTGTCCAAACAGTTGAACAACGCCAACAAGGAACTTTTTGCCCAGATGGTCAAAGCCAATTCCGATGCTCCGAATGCCGAATCCGGCGGCGTTGTCGGTGCCGTGGATGAGGATAAGCTCCGTCCCGAATTTGCCAAGGTCGTCAAGACCATGAAACCGGGAAATATCCGGGGACCGCTGGAAACGCCGGAAGGCTTTTATTTCATCCGACTGGATTCCATTCGCGAACAGAAGGCGATCCCCTATGAAAAAGCCGCCGAGGAAATCCGCAAGCGGCTCGAAGACCAGCAGAAGGAACAGCTCCGCAAAGCTTACGGCGAAAAGCTCAAAAAACAGGCGCTGATCCGCTATTTCTTCTGACCCATGATTTTCGATTCCGTGGCTGCTCCGTCCATTTTCGGCGCCATGCCGACTCTCCTGCTCGACTGGTATGCGGTCTCCGCACGCAAAATGCCGTGGCGGCTGGTTTCGCCCGATCCCTACCTCACCCTCGTTTCGGAGATCATGCTCCAGCAGACCCGCGTGGAAACCGTCAAGCCCTATTATGAACGGTTCATCGCAGAACTGCCGGATATCGCCTCGCTCGCTGCCGCCGATGAAGACCGGCTGCTGAAACTCTGGGAAGGTCTCGGCTATTATTCCAGGGTCCGCAATCTGCAGAAAGCGGCGCAGACCGTTATGCGCGATTTCGGAGGACAGCTGCCGGCAGACCGTGAACTGCTGCTCAATCTGCCCGGCATCGGCGAATATACCGCCGGCGCCATTGCTTCGATCGCCTTCGGTCTCCCCGAACCCGCGGTGGACGGCAATGTCCTGCGGGTCTGTGCCCGGCTGACGGATTGTCATGCCGATATCGCCGATCCTGCGGTCCGCAGAGAGACCCGCGAGCTCCTGAAAGCCGTTTATCCGCCGGGAAAATGTTCGGAATTCACCCAGAGTATCATGGACCTCGGCGCCGTCATCTGTCTGCCCGGCGATCCGCATTGTCCGGAATGTCCCCTGCAGGAGATTTGTCTTGCCCGGAAAAACGGCACCGCCCCTGCCCTGCCCGTGAAAAAAGCGCCCGAACAGCGGAAAATCGAAGCCAGAACGGTTTTTCTGTTCCGTTCAGATTCCGGCCGGATCGCCTTGCGGAAACGTCCCGCACGCGGGATCCTCGCCGCATTGTGGGAATTTCCGTCCGAAACCGGCAAGATGAACCGAGCTCAAGTCCAGCAATGGCTGCAGGAACACCAAATTGAGACCGTCCGGCTGAAAAAAGCCGGCTCTTACAAACATATTTTCACGCATCTCGAATGGCACTTGACGGGCTGGCTGATCCAATGCAGGGGAGAAAATCCCGAATTCACCTGGGCGACCATTCCGGAATTGAATGACCGTTATTCATTGCCGAGTGCATTTCAGGGATTCCGTGCCGCAGCGGCCGATCCTGAGACTCCGATATCATAACTCCGCATCTTTTCTTTCGCACCTTTGCTGATTCGGGGTTGCTTTTCCGCCCATCCGGAATTATATTGGTGCACGAAAATACTGTAAAAAGAAAGGATGAAAATGAAATCACCGATCATCACATGTGCCGTTATGCTGAGCCTGCTCACCTGTTCAGCTGTGGATCTGGTCAAAGACGGGAAACCCCTTTCCGAGATCGTAGTCGCAAAAGAAAATGTTCCGGCGGGGACTCTGCTGGCCGCGCGGGATCTGCAGCTCCATCTGGAAAAAATATCGGGCGCGAAACTGCCGATCGTCACGCCGGACCGGGCCAAGGCGCAGAATCTGATCTGCGTCGGGGAAAGCGAGATCACCCGCAAAGCCGAATATAAAATGCCGGAATTCAAACGGTCGGGATACGATATCCAGGTCAAAGGAAATCTGATCGTGCTGACCGGACCGGTGACCGAATTCAAGCCGCTGAACGAACTGTATAAAAACGATCTGCACCCGCAGAGACGGCTTTTTTCGCTGGGAGCT
>JAZUCR010000247.1:0-2977 GCA_045639225.1 Victivallales bacterium | reverse complement strand
CATCATTGAAATTTACAAGAACAGGAGGTATATTCTTGATCAACTGGAAAACTTTGAAGTAAATGTGGAAACGGTCATTGAACGCGAGGTGCAGTCAATGACCCATTGACAAATACCAGCTGCGGACAGATGTCCTTATTTCCCGATGCGCCTCGCAGGGCAGCTGGGAGAAGGAAAGGTAGTTGCGTCCCGCAGGGTTCGAGGTGGAAAAGAAGAGCGATTTTCTGCCGCTGTGCGCCAGTGACTCATCGATCCGGCAGACATAACGATCATCCGCTGCTTCCGGCTTGATCGGTTCCAAGGCGGTTTTCATCCGGGTGATCTTATATAGCGTCCGGCCGTTTTCGAATGAAGGATCCTCTAACGATGCCGACACCGATGCGGCCGTGAACGCTGCCAGCAGAACAGTCATCCAGCTTTTTATCATCTTTCGATTTCCTTATCTTTATCCGTTGATTCCGGTCTTGTCTGGCAGATGCGGTTTTACAGATATTTGAACGTTCCCGGAGTGGGAATAAATCTTTTCACCATGAATTGATCATAGAAGGTGGTCGTTGTTCTGCCGTATCCGGTGCTGCGGTCCATATACATCGTATAGATGGCGTTGGAGATCTTCGTCGCTTCCGCGGATTCGGCATGCCCGTCCATAAAACTGATCCCGGCGCGGTTGGTGTGACGCAGGTGGATGTGGAATTCCAGGTCTCCGGAAATGTGAACGGCGGTGGTGGTTGCTGGTTTTCCGGCGGACACTTTCAGCGCATCCGTGACCAGGAAATAACTGCTGACCGCCTGGATGCGCCGGGTGGAGATCCCGACATTTTTATTCCGGTCGAATCCGGGCATCTGATCCGCCGTTGGCGGCAGATAGTTCACTCCGTAAGAACCGATCGGGGTGGATGGACATGACATGACGGAGGATCCCGCTTTTTCGGCAAGATACCCGGACCGCTGGAGCATTTCCTGCCAGTACATGACATATCCGGACGGGGAATAGGTTTTGTTGAGATAAAATATCATGATGTCATTATTATCCGAGGCATAAGAGATCAGGGCCAGTGACGATTGTTTCAGCCGGCTCAGACAGTCGGAGGATTTTGCCTTTTCCCTCGCCTTGTTCAGCGCCGGCAGCAGCATGCCGGCCAATATCGCGATGATCGCAATCACGACCAGGAGCTCTATCAACGTGAAACGGACCGTTTTATGCTTCAGGTATGAGCGATGAGGTATGAGAGATGAGTTTTCTAAATCTTTTTGGTTTTTCAGCATGATCTCTGTCCTTTCATTTTCAGTTTTTTAGGTATTCTCATTGTTCCAGTTCGGAGGCGATTTTTTCACGGACTTTCCGGAGTGTCAGATGATCCATCGTCGCTGCAAGCGGATCGGAAATGAAGGGGGCAATGGTCTGCAGGACATAGTCACGTCCCTTCTTCGCCTCCAGCAGTTTCAGATAGTCGAAATCTTCGATCCCGTCGCGGATCTGCCACGCCCGGATCGAGGGCACCACGCCGCCTTTGCCCTGATACGGCGGATAGAAGATCGTTGCAAACGGTTCGGCGAATTTGGTCCCCAGTTCGGTCCACGGATCGAACGGCTTGTTCTTGGGGCCGTAATACATCGTGCTCCACAGCAAAGCCCCGCAGCCGTCGGCCAGGTAAACCTTCCACGGATAACTCCGGGCTGCCAGGTAGCGCGCCGGGTCCAGTGAGCTCACGAACTGGTAATACCAATGTTCCTGAAAGTTTTTGGTTCGGGTATGGATCGAGGCTCCGTCCAGCGGGCTCACTTTCGTATGGTAAGGCGGAAGCAGATCGCCGTAACTTTCCGCGACCATCATGATCTTCAGGTCCGGCACCGCCTCGGTCAATTTCTTCAGGATCGGAGCCAGATCCTTGTAAACGTCGAACGGGACCTCGTCGTAAATGTAATAATAAAAATCGATCTGCGGATATTTTTCCTTCGTATGAGCGAGGAACGCTTTGGCATAATCGATCACATAACCCAGTCCGACCGGTTCGTCGTAATAGCCGCCGAACGGCGTCCGGGGCGGTTCCGATCCGACCAGCCGTTTCCAGCGGATGTGCGTCTTGCGGCCCTTCGATTTGAACCAGCCGGCATTGTCGCCGATCATTTTCAGCACCGGGAAATTGAAGAAATGGTATTCGCGGATCATTTTTTCCAGGGAATCATCGAACGGTTTCCAGTCGGTGACGACCACATGTCCGTTGCTGATCTTCCATTTCGGGGCGGCCGGTTTGCACACCTGATTGCCCGATACCCGCATGAGCCGCAGCAGTTTCTGCGCTTCACGCATGGCAACGGAGACCGGACGGGGATCGAATTTGGCATAATTCTTCGTTGAGAATCCCGGCAGCGTGTAAAAATAGGTTTTCAGCACAGGACGGTCCGGCAGCGAAAAGCCCCAGACTTTTACCGCCAGCGGAATCTCCGCCAGCAATTTGTTCCCGTCCCGCAGCGTGACTTTGCCGCGGTACATGCCTTTCGGCGTTCGAGCGGGGACCCGGACCGTCAGATACAAGCCCAGATTTTTCCCCGCCGGAAGTCCTACGGGTTCGTTGAATTCGACCAGCGGATCGGCATGACGTCCGCCCATGCGCGGATTGGGTTGTTCGATCACCCCGGCGAACTCCACGCGCCGGATCTCGGTTTGCGCCGCGGGGATGAGGTTTTTTCCGCAGGAAAGATCGGAAACCTCCGCGGAGATCGCTTTGAGGTCCGATTTGGAATTCATGACCAGCTGGATGGATTCCGCCTGATTTCCCGCGGCGGAAAGTTCAACTTCTTTCCCCGGTTTGAGATTTTGCGGCAGCCCGGATTCGGGGATCTGGAAACAGGGACGTTCCGCATAGCAGGTGAAATCCGGAGTCTGCACCAGCAGCATGCCGTCGCTTTTGGGGAACACCGGTTCCGGAAGCCGGCGGAACGCCGCATCGTCGACCCAGGTTTTCATCCGTCCGCA
>JAZUCR010000246.1:0-2907 GCA_045639225.1 Victivallales bacterium | reverse complement strand
AACTGCATTTCGCCGTCGATCAGCAGATCCGGCGCCATTTCCTTCGCCAGTTTCGTGGCTTCGATCACTTTGTCGATGATCGGATCATGCGCCGAACCTTTGGTGGAGCAGGAGATCATGCCGACTTTCGGTTCCGCGCCGGTCAGGGTCTTGAACGTGCGGGCCGTGGTGACCGCGATTTCCGCCAGCTGTTCCGCGGACGGATTGATATTCAGACCGCAATCGGCATAGAAGAGCGCGCCGTTGTAACCCCATTTCGGATCGGGCATCTGCATGATGAAGCAGGCGGACGCGGATTTCATGCCGGGAGCCGTCTTGAACAGCTGCAGGGCAGGGCGGGTCTTGCCGGCCGTGTTATGGTTGTAACCCTTCGGATTGCCGCCGCCGGACACATAGCCGTGGGCATCGCCCGCGCAGACCATGATCGCCGCGAATACGCAGGTGTCTTTCAGCCATTCGCGGGCCTGTTCCGGGGTCAGTCCTTTGTTCTTGCGGATCTCGCACGCCAGATCGATGTATTTCTGGAGATTCGGGGTTTTCAGAATATCGACGATTTCCACGCCGTCCAGGGAGATGTTGTTTTCCGCCGCCAGTTTTTTAATGGCGTCGGCATCGCCGACCAGCACGGGTTTCGCGACCGCGGTCTGCGCCATTTTGGACGCCGCGATCAGGTTCCGGGGATCATCGCTTTCGGTCAGGACGATCTTACGTCCCATCTTTTTCGCTTTTTCGCGAATCGATTCAAGAAGTGTTGCCATTTTCCTTTTTCCTTTTTTTAAGATTAAGGGTTGTTCTTCATAATCGGATAATGTATCACGTTTTTTTCAGGATGAAAGAGCAAATTCGGAAAAAATTGAAAAAAACTTCGATTTCCGGATCGCGTCAGTCAAATTGGGGAAATGGCCTGTCTGGATCCCGCGAACTCTTATTACGGAGAAAACGGAGGATGCGGAGTGTCGCGGGAGCCCATCTCCAGTGGCAAAGATCACAGATCGACATCCAGTTCGTCTATTCCTTCCGGGGCCACCCATGGATTACGCGTTGTCCGTATTCTCCGTTCCCTCCGTATTCTCCGTTTCTGTTCGCGAAGAGAACTTTTCACCCACCCAACGCCTCATGACACGATACCCGGAAATCCGGATTTGCGTTTCAGTCAAGGTTTTGGCTTGCTTTTTGTAACGTTATGTTGTATATTCTCATCATGATCAATTGACAATAAAAATCAAGGAGAAATCAGAAATGGCGTCTTATATCGTTTCCAGCGGACAAGTCAGCAGTGGGATTAGCCTCGATTACGACGATTATATGTATGTTTACTTCAGCGGAACGGCCAACAGCACCACCGTCAACACCGGCGGCAGACTGTATGTCTCCAGCGGCGGTACGGCGAACAGCACCACCGTCAATTCCGGCGGCAGTATGTATATCACCAGGTGCGGCAAAGTGACAGGGACTCTGGAAATCACTTCCGGAGCAATTGTTTCAGCATTTTCCGACAGTATCGTTGATTTTGATATTTCCGAACGGACTGCGGATGCTGCTGCGCTGGTGAACAATCTTTCGTTGATTCGGGGAACGCCGTCTTATACGATCACAATCAACCGAAATCAGGTGGAAGGTATCTATACGCTGGCTGGCGGCGCATCCGCATTCACGGGAACGGTTTCCATCGGCACGGACGGAAGCAATTACGGAATGCTTACGGTCAATGGAGCGACGCTGAATTATGGTGATTACACCTATACGTTGGCGACTGCGGACAGTGATCTGCAGCTGACGGTTGCGGAAAACTCCGGACCGGTGGATCCCTATGTCATCAGCGGACTGGTGCTGATCGATTCGACTTACAATGTCTCGTCCGGGTATACGACCGTGGATGCTCAGGTGAGTTCCGGCGGCAGTCTGAACGTGTTGGACGGGGGCATGGTGGAGAGCACTACGGCGGTCTATTCCGGCTGTCTGATGGTTTCCAGCGGGGGCACGGCCATCAGCACCACTCTGGATGATCACGGAGAACTGCTCGTTTTCAGCGGCGGCACGGCTGAATCAACAACAGTATTTTGGGGCCTGGTTTCGGTTTTCGGCGGCACGGCGAACAGTACTGCACTTAATTCCGATGGAATTATGGAGGTTTCCGAAGGCATCGCGAATGATACCGTCCTCAATATTCATGCCGCACAGTTTGTCTCCAGCGGAGGTACCGCTTGCTGCACCGTTGTGAATGCCGGAACCTGGCAGACGGTTTCAAGCGGTGGCTTAGCGGACAATCCCACGGTCAATGAAGGCGGCAGTATAGAGGTCTTCTCCGGCGGGACGGCAACCGAAATTAGGGAAAACGGCGGTGATGTCTATGTTCATGACGGAGCCGAGGTAACATTTACCCCGAATGTCATCAGCGGGCTGGTCTTGTCCTACTGCGCTGCAACCCTTCATTCCGGAACCACCGCGACCGGCACCACGGTCAATGAAGGTGGCGAGTTGAATGTTTACAATGGCGGAATAATGAGCAATACCACGCTCAACGAAGGCATTGTGTCTATCTATGCTGACGGGACTGCGGTCAACACCACGATCAATTCTTACGGCGGGTTGGAAGTCTGGGAAGGAGGAACAATGACCGGGTCTTTGGCCATTGCCGAAGGAGGACATGTTTGGGTGAGCGGTATCATCGATTTTGATATTTCCGAACGGACTGCGGATGCTGCTGCGCTGGTGAACAATCTTTCGTTGATTCAGGGAACGCCGAGTTATACGATCACGATTGCCGGGGATCAGACCGTTGGCGTTTACATGCTGGCGGGGGGAGCGGCTGATTTCACTGCAGCAGCTTCCATCGGCACGGACGGATTCAATTACGGAACGCTTACGGTCAACGGTGACGCATTGAATTACGGCGATTACACCTTC
>JAZUCR010000245.1:0-3103 GCA_045639225.1 Victivallales bacterium | reverse complement strand
ATAAACAGGAAATATCCGCTGGTTTTCCCTGCCGTTTCAGTCCGCTGATAAACCCGTCCCAGAAAACTGAAACGGCGACTCGTGCCGTCTTCCCGGATCGAAATGAACGGGAAGTAGATTTTTTCCATTCTGCGGCCGTCGCGCCGGTAACGGTAGAAAAACTGGAGCACCTGACACTGTTCCCGGTCGCCGTTCTTTTCGCCTCCGGCGAGAAAGCCCATGAACCGCCAGTGGAAATCGCCGTTGTGGAAAATCTCCTTGCGGTAGAAGAATCCGCTGCCGTAATCCTCCTGCCGGCGCAGTTCCGTGTATTTTTTGAACAGCTCATCCAGCCATGGATCGGCGGAAACGTCTTTTCCCGCCGTCAGAGCGTCCACATCAAAGCGGAAACCGATTTTCTCCGCCTCGCGTCTCAGCTTTTCGATTTTGTCCTGCAGCTTCGTCCAATCGCGGACATTGTCACCCAGGTCCTGCCATTTCTCTTCGATCCGGAGCTGTTTTTTCAGCAGGGCGATCCGGTTGGGACGAGCGGAATCCTTCGTCGGCTTGGCCAGTTTCCGTTCTTCCGCGGCCGCCTCCTTGATCAGCCGGTCGATTTCTTTCCGGAGACTGTCACAGCGCTTACGGATTCTGATGGAATCGGAAAGATATTCAGGCAGACGGCGGCGCAGTTCCTCGACCACGCGGTAGTCCACGCCCGACTTGGCCGCGTAATACGCCATCTCGCCATGATAATACAGCCCCAGAGCGGAAAAATCGTTCCGGTTGACCGTGCAGGCATCGGACGGCGCCCAGACGGTTTTATTGGCCTGGACCGGCCGGGAATACCGGTTCTGCTCCTTCCGGTCCGAATACCAGATCAGCGGCGGCGCGATCCAGAAAGTTTCCGAGGCTGTCACGGGTGCGGAACGGAAAGACCGGGATGACCGGTAAGTCAGCAGCGGAACGCTCCAGAACAGGCTGCTGTGCGGACCATGTTCATACCAGGTCAGGCCGGCAAAACTGAAAAACGCGCTTTTCCGGTTCGCTCCATGCGGTTCATCCAGATCATACCAGAAAAGCGGCAGAAAACCGCCGCTGTATAAATGCCGCGCAGGCAAATCCAGGCTGCGGATCGTCTCCGGACGGAAAAAGTCATCCAGCCACAGACGGTAGATCTCCCGCGTCTTCACGGACTCGGGCAGTTTCCAGGCGGGATCCAGTTTTTTCAGTTCGGCATTGATCGCAGGGACCGCCGTCCGGCGGAATTGAGCCGAATCTTCATTGCGGGACCTGGGATACCGGTGGTCCAGCAACACACGGACCGCTTTCCCGCGCCCTGAATCCAGCGGGGAAATGTTATGAGAAAAATAAGTCATAAGCAGACAGGACAGAAACAGTCGGTTACGTGTCCATTGGAGGACCGCGGATTCCCGGTCTCGCCAGCGTGCGAGGAACGGACCCAGCACGTCCCAGCTGTTATATTTTTCGGAAGTTTCGCCGCCGATCAGATAAGCCAGCGCGCGCCAGCTGGTATTCTTCGGTTCGGTCGAAACATGAAACAGCAGCGGAATGCCGAAATTCTTTTTTTCATCCTTCGGCAGTTTTTTCGCCGTTTCCGGATCGTCGCGGAGCTTCTCCAGCTCTTTCACCGAACCGGGAACGGCGATCCCGGTGCCGGCGAGCCGGTAAGCCAGCAGGTGTTTCAGATCGGGAGTGAATTTCCGGAAACAAATGGGGTCGCGGAAGCTTTTTTCGATCTGGTCGGCCCGGGAAAAATACGCGGGGAACAGCCAGAGGAAACTTTTCCGGGAATAATACCGCGGAGTCAGCGGCGAAGCATCCTTAGAACGGACCAGCAAAGGCCCGGCAAAATACCAGAAATTATCCTTGACTCCGTGATACCAGAAGAACGGAATGAAACCGAAACCGTTCTTATTCCAGGCGGCAAGCAGCACCCAGCCGTCGCCGTTGACCGGATTCCACGCGGACAACGGGAACAGCACGGCCCGTTCATCGCCTTCCTGATTGTAGAACGGACGCACCGCGAAACCATACTGATCCCAGTCGATGAACGGCCAGAGTATGGAAGTGTAATAATCGGAACTGAAGAAGAACGGCCAGACATTGACCGGAGTGCCCTCCACATTGCCGACATCGACCTTGCCGGCTTTTTCCAGAGCCCGGGTCTTCGCCTGGAATTTCTGCGACCGGATCCGGTAGCTTTTCGGGGCGGAATATTCCTGAAAAACCCCGCCGGACATCCGGTTCATACGCTCGGACGAAGCACAGCCAGCGCCCAGCACGGCGATCAGTCCGCCAACCAGCGATACACGCATAATCGACCCTCCTTTTTCAGTTTGTCCCCCTGCCCTCATCCGAGGCTGCCGAACAGCCAGCGGTCAAACGTTTTCTGGAGCTGCTCCGACAATTGCGCCAACGTTTCACCGCGCAGTCCGGCGGTATGAATGTAAAGATCCCGCAGCGACAGACCGCTCTCATCGGTTTCGAGCAGGAAAGCATCATCCGACAGCCACTCGGGAAAGCGATCCTGATGCATCAGCCAGACCGGCGAAAGCGAAAGGATCATGCCGTGTCCGAGCAGAGCCTGTCCGACCTCGGAATTGCCCCGAAAACCGTGGATCAGCCACGGCTGCCGCACCGACATTTCTTTCCGGATCCGGATCAGTTCGTAATACTGCCGCACGCAATGCACGACCAGCGGCAGATTCAGTTCTTCCGAAAGCGTGATCTGCGTCCTGAACAAATGTTCCTGCTGATCAAGGCTGACCGTCAGCGAGGAATCCAGACCGCATTCGCCGACCGCGGCACACGGGATCCGGCACAAGGTTTCCACGAGTTCATCCGAAGTGAAACGGCCGAGGTCGCGGGGATGGATCCCGCAGGAAAAGAAAACGCCTTCATTCGAATCGGCAGACGGACTGCCCGGCAGGAGATCGACCAGCGCGGTCTGTCCGGGATCGCGCGGAATACTGTGCGTATGGGCATCGACGAGTTTCATCTGCCATGCTCCAGTTTTTCCCGCATGAGCGACAGCAGCTCATCGGGAACGCACAGCGTTCCGGTACCGACGCCGAGGCGGATCCCGGGGTGGACTTCCTCG